>DASPTY010000117.1:0-57531 GCA_035623175.1 Candidatus Limnocylindrales bacterium
AAGTGGACGGTCCGTGAATGGTTATATAAGGGAGGAAAGTGCACATGTTTCTGTACGCGCGGCCAAGGGGCGGAGAGGCCATGGAACAACGAAGCCGAGGGAAGAGGTGAAGGTGGGAGGCCGGCAGCATATGGAGACACCAGTCCTTTCTGCAGGCCTTGTGTGTACTATACAGTATTATTTAGTACTTGTCAACAGAAAAGCGAGGGACCTGGTTTCGTTCAAAAAGTTGTGGAAATCGTCGGGGAGGCGATTGATACGCGGAGGGCAGTAATGAGCAAAGAAGAGAAACAGACCCCACCCTCGTTCTCTTACTTTAGAAATGATTTGAACCAATCTGCGATGTCCCCGAGGACAGGCTCGAAGATGTTCCATCCAGTGAGGAAAGCGAGAAGTCCGATGAACCAGATCTTGAACTGCTGAAACCGATGAAAGACTCGCCATGTTCTCACCGACTCTGTTCGACTTCCCGCCCAATTAACAACGAGAACCCACACAATGAAGACTATGGAGCAACCAATCCGGAGGACTCTCGATGCCGAGTCATGACCAGACTGCCTATGGGCAGCTAAGAATAGCCCCATAAGCAGGAGAACAAGTATCGTGCCGAGGGCGATGGAAAAGTAGAATCTCTCCGTGCTTATTGAGACTGGCGGTGGGGTGGCAGGGGTTGAGGTGACCGGGAGTGGCACGGGAGAAATGCCGGCGGCGGACTTTTGGATTTGCTCGTTGAGGTGACGGATCTGCTCGGCATTAAGCTGGGCTTGTAGCTTTAGAGTGTCAATCTGGCTGTCTCTCTCTTCAATCTGGACGGTGAGCTGGGCCTTTTCTGCTTCCGTCGCCTTTGCGTATTCAATGGCCTTTTGGTTCTCCTCGATTAGAGCTCCGTGAACGAGTTCAATTTGTTTCTGGACATCGTGCTGGGATGAAATCTTCTGCCGCAAGGCTTGATTCACTAGAATGCTGCCGATTGTTTGGACGTTTAGTTGGTCTGCGTTGTCAAAGCGAGCCAAGGCGGAGAGTATGCGCACAGTAACTGATTCCGCGGAGGGGTCAAATTCCTGGAACATGAGAGGGAGCCTCAGACTGTCTAGGATTGCCTCCTCGAACTGTGGCGTTCTGGGAAGCCAGAACTGCAAAAGCTGAATTAACGACGCAGGGTGAAGGCATATGGGAATTGATGCCTGTGTCCCTCCACGCTTATGCAAGTCGAATCCGAGAAAGTGGTAGTCAACGGTCACAATCCAGAATTCAGCATCGATCGGAGATTCGACACGGACGGGCCGCTTATCGTTGCAGAAATGCCAAAGTGTGACGTCGTGTCTCAGTTGAGAGTAGCTCTTTGCATTGTCACCATACTTGGTCGATTCAAATCTTTGTTGTTCAAGAATGTCGTCCACTACGTCTTGTCTTGTTGAATACCCGGCCATCGCCTCATTAAAGAATTCGACTTCTTTGGACCGAAGCGTAGGGATGAGGTCATAAAGGTAGGGAGCGAAGTAGGATTCCGCTGTGACGGGCTGTCGGTTGTTCTGGTTAAACGCAATGAAGCGCTGCGCAACGCTGCTCAAATCCATCTCGAGTGCGGCATGTGCAAGATTAGGAGGCAACACAAGACCGCTCAGAAAGTCTTTCTGCGCATTCACTACCCGCTTGAATTCATCGAGAGTCTCGGGGGACACATAAAATTTACAGGGTGCTCTTCCTTTGATCTGGCGAGTCAGTTCGACGAGTGACTTTGCTGCTTCGTTGGAGGGATTGTCGTGCAGCTCGAGAAACGAAAATAGGAAGTTAGTGTCGACGAATATTTTAAAGGCGGGAGGCTTCTTCAGAGAGTGAGAGAGAGCTTCAATGATCCCCTCGGGTAGGCGCCCCGCTTCGATTGAAAAATAAGCGTTAAGATGTCTGAGGATGTAGGGACGAATGTCATTATCGGTCGGATCCAGAAAATTCACGATGACGGTGCGAATGTCCTGGTGATGCTTCACATCGTACACAGAAAGGAATTCCGGGAACTGAGCTGTGGCATCGAGGTCTAGGTTACTGCCGGAGATCAGTTCATAAGTTCGGGCCCCAATTTCTCGAACTAGTGGAACAAGTAATTTCGTCTGAAAATCGCCCCACGTCCGCTCAGGGTCCAGAGAAGGGCATTGTTTATTGAGAAGTGCCAGAAATCGTTCCTTGGCCTTTTGTGTGTTTGCTTCACCTTCCTTTATCTCTTGTTCCAGCTTGCCCTTCGCGGCTTGCGAAAGGCGATATTGTCTCGAGGGGAGCGGAATGAGCACTCCTTGTTTAGCGAGCGCCTCGCACTGTGAGCGCAATCGCGACCTTTCGGCCTCAAGGTGAAAAGTTTCTTTCAGATAGTTGTCGATTTCGATCTCGGTGAGGTCACGTGCTGAAAGCCACAGGACGGAAAGGATCAACTGCTGCATGCTTCGATCCCACCAGCCCGCCTTGTTTAGTTCGATGTGTTGGACCAGCGTGATGAGTTCCGGCGTGAGGGGTTTGCCCGTCATTCGTGTGTACACCTTTCAAAGCAGTGTTTAGGACATGTGACAGTGCTCGTAAAGCAAACGGTACCATCCAGCGAGTGCGAAGAAAAGAGGTGCCCAATACTCTAACTGACGGAGGTTGGAACCAGGACGCGCAGCGGGGGAGGAAAAAATGATGGCCGATCTTTCCGGTCGGAAGCATAGGGCGTAGTCAGAACTGGAAATCGGCCATGGCAAAGAAAAACCGCCATGCACAAGCTACACGTGGGGCACGCGGCGGACGATGAAGATCTACGGTACCGCGTCGACCGAAATGAACTGCATCTTGATTTTGGCTTCGCGGAACAGCACTTTGACTTTCTTGAACTCTTCATCGTAGCGCTTGCTGGAATACTGGCGCATGCGGTTGGCGTCCACGATGACTTGCGCGATTCCTGCCTGGACGATGGCGCGCGCGCAATCCATGCAGGGCGTCACCTCGACATAAATCGTACAGCCCTGAAGCGGCGTGCCCGCCCTGGCCGCATTGTAAATGGCGTTGCGTTCAGCATGCTCGATCCAAAGATACTTCTCCGGGCGCTCCAGGCGCGCCGGCGCAGTGTCATTAATCCCGCGGGGAAAGCTGTTGTAGCCTGTGGAGCGGATTTCGTGTGCCGGGCCAACAATGATGCAGCCGATTTGGGTGCTGGGATCCTTGCTGCGCAGGGCCACAGAGCGGCACACGGCCAGATAGTAGGCGTGCCAGTCGGGGATTCGTCTTGGAGGTGTCGGCATTCCCGACCATTGTACTTAGGTTGCGCGCAAAGTCACGCATCCCGACGCGCACGCCAGCGGCGGGAAATTCCTCCACTCCGCGGCAGCTCAGTCGCGACACAAGTTATACTGGCCGGGACAGTTCCAAGTTCTACTTATCGCTCCAGACGAGGAGACGGCTCGGGCATGGTGGCCAAGACCTGGCTGCTGAGTTTGACGGTGGTGGCGACGGTCGGCGTAGTCCTGCTGCTGCTTTATCAGCCGAAGATCGGCGAGCTCTTCCACACGCATGTGAAGGACCGCCCGAAGCGGCGGATGCTTCTTGCGGCCATCGGATTCTTCGTAACCTTTGCGGTGGCGCGCGCCATGGCCTACGGCGCGTACCGCAACACCGGGCCGTTTCACTATGTGTACGTTGGCCGGACGCATATTCATCACCTTGTGTTGGGAATCTTGTTGCTGCTCGTGGTGGGATTTTGCTGGCTCGTCGAAGTGGGCACGGGAGCGAAGTCGTCGTCCTTGTTGGCGAGCCGCTTGATGTCGTTGCTCTATGGCGTGGCCGCCGCGCTCACGCTGGATGAGTTTGCCTTGTGGCTGAACGTCGAGGAAGGTATCTATTGGACGCGGCGCGACATCATCAGCCTGGACGCCGTGCTGCTGTTTGGCGCCGCGCTGGTGATTGGCATTTGGGGAAAGGACTTCCTGAAGGCGGCTGGAGTGGAAGTCTGGACCTCTCGGAAGAGGAGGCGTCAGCGGCGGCAGGAGAAGAGGCGGCTACGCTGAATCAATTCAGCGGAAGTCGAGAGCCGCCGCTGGACTTCTCGCACGGGGTAGGAGCCCGGCCATGGCTAGGTATGAAATACCCTAGCTGAGACGCTTTCCTCAAATGTCAGAGGGTTCACCTCTTGGAGTCGAGGCAAGGGAGGGCGGCGATTTTCGCGTCAGGCGTATCGTAGCTCGCGGCGCCGCTCTCGTCGTTCATGGAGAGAAACACCCAATCGCTCTTTTCCTCAGCGGTCCTGCTGAAGGCCACCACTAACTTGCGATCGCCGCGAGCGGGGTAGCTCATGGTGCGCATGAGGATGGGATAGACTTCTTTGGTTACGTCCTCGGCCGCCACGCCGCAACGCGCGATCAATTGGTCCGGAGTGACGGTGGCCACGGCTTGTTCGTGGCGCCGTTCGCGCATGTTTCGCGCCCGCTCGGCGAGGCGCTGGACGAGCGTGACAAAGCCGATCAGTCCAATAGCCACGGCGGCTACGGTAAGCCACAGGCGCCGAGTTCGTTTCAGGAAGGCAGTGACCTCCGCCAGTGATAAGTGCTGAGGGTTCCACGCGGCTTCCAGCCAGCCTGACAGGCGGGTCTTGAGCGTGCCCGTCGAAAATGGTGCGGGGCGTTCCATCGGAGCAGGCTCGGTCGTCTTTGGCATTTCAGAGGGACTCGTAATTGAAGTTGTTGCGATCGACTCGCGAGAATACGTGGGTTCCTGCGGATTGTTCTCGTCCATAGTTCCCCCTGTTTCAGGCGGCACTACAGTTACCGGCGCGGAGTGCCCGGATTCGGCGAGCCGATTTGGATTGGTGTTGTCCAAGGCGGCTCAGCTCCCGGAGGGCGCCTGAAGCCAATTGATGGCGCGACGCCAGGCGGACACCTCTGCAGTGCGCATGGGCTCATTCAGCCAAAGGACCATGCGACGCCATGCACCAGGGCCGGTCTTCACTGGCTGGGCAGGGCTGTCCGGCTGCGGTTCGTTGGGCGCGAGCCAATAGGGGCTCGTCTCTGCAAAGGAGCGCGCTGAATGCGCACTTGCGGCGTGCGGCTCGGAGGGGTTTCCGGTGATTGACAATTTCAGGAGCGCGCCAACCTGCTCGAGAAATGCCCTGACTGTTCTGAGGATGTTGCGTGCGAACCAGATGCCTGCAGCGAGGAAGGCGAATTGTGCGAGAAGGCTTCCCAGCGCATACCAATTGATTTCCGTCCAAGAGTTGAATTCGTGCATATTGCCACCCTTGGGCTGGGACAGGATAAAGTTAGCTCCTGCCAAGGGGTAGGGAAACTGTCAGGAAGTCCAGGAAATGGACAGGTGCAACATCCTTGCCCTTCGGGCGTCTCGTGAATGTGCTTCAGGTGCCTCTGTGGCAAATCTTATCCGTCGAGCAGGGGGCGTTATGGGTTGGGGAACGCGCGGCGGTTAAGCGTTGACCCGGGTGCGAGGGGCTTCTTACCATAGAAAAATGGGCCAATCGTTCATGCATAAGCTGGCGCTGGGAGCGGGCTGCGGCTTGCTCGTGCTGGTTTGGCTGTGCGGCTGCGAGGACGCGGCGAAGAAACCGGTGCAGGCGGCGCGGGTGCCGATGCTGGATCGGGCCGACCCACCGACACAGGAAGCAACCCAGGTCGGGGCATTGCCACTCAAAAAACTCCCGACCGAAATGCTGCAGCCCTTGCTGCCGCCAATTCCGGGGGGAATTGACTACCTGATTGCGCAGGTCAAAGAGAAGTTCACTTCCGGTGAGGCCAACTACCACGCCGGACATTTGGCCGCGGCGCGGCGCGATTTCGACGACTCGGTGGACTGGATTTTGGAGAGCGGGTACGACCCGAACAGCGACCCGCGGCTGAGAGAGCTGTTCCAGCAGATTACGGACAAGGTGTACACGTACGAATTGCAGGCATTCCGCGCGGGGGACGGGTTTTCGGAAGCTCCGGCGGTGCCCGCACCCATTGATGAAGTGGCGGAGATGACCTTTCCGGTGGACCCAAAGCTGAGGGAGAGGGCCGAAGAAGCGGCAAAGAGTTTGTCGCACGACCTGCCGTTGACGGTGAACGACGTCGTGGTCTCGTTCCTGAATTTCTTCCAGACGCCGCGGGGGCGAGCGATTGTCGAGAATGGATTGCGGCGCAAGGGCAAGTACGACGCGATGATCTCGCAAATCCTGAAGGAAGAAGGCGTGCCGCAGGACCTAGTGTATTTGGCGCAGGCGGAAAGCGCGTTTCAGCCGCTGGCGCTTTCGCGCGCCGGGGCGCGGGGGATCTGGCAATTCGTGCAGTGGCGCGGACATGAATATGGATTGAAGCGGAGCTGGTGGGTGGACGAGCGCATGGACCCGGAAAAAGCCACGCGCGCCGCCGCACAGCACCTGCGCGACCTCTACGAATTGTACGGCGACTGGTACCTGGCGATCGCGGCGTACAACTGCGGGCCGGGAAACGTGCAAAAGGGGATCGAGCGCACGGGTTATGCGGATTTCTGGGAGCTGTACAAGAGGCACGTGCTGCCGCGGCAGACCATGAATTATGTGCCGATCATCGTGGCGCTGACCTTGATTGCGAAAGACGCGGCGCATTACGGAATCTCCGTGGAGCCGGAAGTGCCGGTAGAGACGGACATCGTGAAGCCGGGGCGGGCCATCGACCTGCGGCTTGTGGCGGAAACGATTGACGTGGACGTGGCCACGCTGCGCACGCTGAATCCTTCTTTGTTGCGCATGGCCACGCCGGACGACCCGGAATTCGTGTTGCACCTGCCGAAAGGGACCTCGGAACGGTTCTCAGCAGAGATTGCGGACATCCCAGCAGACAAGTGGGTGAGTTGGAGGAGGCACCGGGTGGAATCCGGGGAGACGTTGACGGCCATCGCCAAAAAATATCGGGTGACGCCTGCGGCGATTGCCGAAGCCAACAACCTGGAAAGCGGGGAGGGTCTGGACCCGGGAGAGAAGCTGATTATCCCGGCGACGCGGCCACCGGAGGACTTGAAGAGCCGTTTGGTGCGCTACAGGGTGCGCAGGGGCGACACGCTGGGGGGTATCGCCGACCAGTTCAGCGTAACCTCGGAGCAGGTACGCAAATGGAATGGGCTGAAGTCGGGCAAGGTCAGCCGGGGGATGGTTCTGAGGATCTACACCGTAGGGGGAGGGCCGGAGACGCGGCCGGTTCACCACACTACCACGAAGCACACCCCTAAAAAGAAGCCTGCCGGGGCCACTGGCCAGGCCAAGAACTAGGCAAAACGAGGGCCAAAGGCCGAGTGGGGCGTTTTTCCTGGGGACGGGGCAGGCCTGCTTGAGAAGTGAGCAGAACGCTTGACAACCACGTTGGAGTGGGATAACAAAGCGCAAGGACGGAGCGAGGTATTCTCCGACGCCAACAGCAGGACAAGTTCCGAGAAGAAAGGCTATCAAGAGCCCCCAGGGAGGAGAGCATGGATTTTGAAAAGGATCAGTTCGAAGACGATGATGAGCTGTCGCGGCTAGAAGAAGACGACGATCTGGGCGGCGAGAGCGAAGGCGTAATCGAAGAAGAAGAGATTCTTTCGGTGGAAGAAGAACCCGCCGAAGGGGCCGGAGAGGAGGCGCGTCCCGCTCCGAAGGCTCCGCCGAGCAAGCCCGCTCCGAAGAAGGCGAAGAAAGCGGCCAAGAAAAAGGCCAAGAAGCCGGCGAAAAAAGCGGCCAAGAAAAAGGCCAAGGCAAAGAAAGCGGCCAAGAAGGGCGGAAAGAAGGGCGGAAAGAAGCGCCGCCGCTAGGAGTTTTTTCAAATTCGCGGACGGGCCTCTCGATTCATTCGAGAGGCCTTTTTTTTGGGGGAAGTGCCGGGATGGGGCGGGGCAAGTGGGCGGAAGGGTTTGAAAGAGGAAAAGGCGAGTGCCAGAAGGGGAAAGGAACGGGCAATAGCGTCCTTGCCGGAAGAAGTACGTACCGATAAGATAACAGTGGATGTTACGGGCAATCGAGCAGATACGGCGAATGCGCGGGGGCGCGCAGTCGCACCTGATGCGGTGCGCGGACGAGAACTATTACGTGGTGAAGTTCCAGAATAATCCGCAACATCGGCGGATTTTGGTGAACGAACTGCTCGGAACAAGGTTGGCGCGGAGGTTGGGGCTGCCGACACAGCCAGTCAGCGTGATCGAAGTTCCGGAGGAATTGATCCGGTTGACGCCGGAGTTGTGTATCGAGACGCCGCGGAGCCGGATTCCGTGCGCAGCGGGGCTGCAATTTGGGTCGCGGTATCCGGGAGATCCGGACAAGGCGGCGCTGCACGATTTCCTGCCGGACGAGAAGTTGCGCGAGGTGGACAACCTGCACGAATTCGCGGGCATGCTGGTTTTTGACAAGTGGACTTGCAATACCAACGGAAGGCAGACGCTCTTTTTCGAGACCGAGCGTCGCGCCGAGCGGATAAAGGCCGGGGTTTTTGGAGTCGAAACTGACGCCACGGGCATCCCGGTCTACCACACGGTGATGATCGATCAAGGATTCTGCTTCAACGCCGGGGAGTGGAATTTTCCGGATGCGCCGTTGCGAGCCTTGTACGCGCGGAACCGCGTTTATGAAGGCGTGATCGGAATGGAGTCGTTCGCGCCATGGCTGGAGCGGCTGGAAAAACAGATCAGCGAGCGCGTGATCTCGGAACTCGCGGAGGAGATTCCGCCGGCGTGGTACGAGGATGATTACGACGCACTGATGCGGTTGCTGGAACACGTTTACCGGAGGCGGGGGCGGGTGACGGAGTTGCTGCTTGCTGCGAAAAACTCAAATCGGCAGCCGTTTCCGTACTGGAAGAACTGAGCGGCGCCCGGCGATCGGTGCGCAGGGGCAAAGGGCAGAACCAGTGATAGCCAAAAACCCGATGGCAATGTACAGGGCACTTGGCGCCAGGGGTCTGAAGAACGGGACTCAATAGGAGAAAGGTGATGGTCACCGAATTGACGGAAACAACTGCAATGGAACGAGCGTTTGCGTATCGCGTGCTGCGCTACACGCCAAACCTGGTGCGCGACGAGTGGGTGAATATCGGCGTGCTGGTGTTTGACCCGAAGAGCGGCGAGCGACGGTTGCGGCTGATTGAGGAGCCGGGCGAGTACGCGCGCGTGCGGCGGCTTCATCCGCAAGCGGATGAAGCGCTGCTTCGCGCACTGCGCGACGACATGGAGGATCGCTTCTCACGGGCGGGCGAGCTGTTCGGCGAAGACGCGGGAAGAAACAACCAAGCCGATTGGCTGAAGCTTCTCGACAAGTGGGATGAGACGCTCTCGAACGTCTTGCAGTTGGCGCCGCAGAAGGGTGTGTATGCGAGCGACCTGGACGCAGAAACCGAGCGGCTGTACACGGATCGCGTGGCGTCACCAAGAGGAAATTCCCGAGTGGGTGCGCCGGGAAGCCGCGGCGCGATGCGGTCGTACTGCGCGCAGGTGTGGAAGCAGGCACGGCTGTGGGAGCGGCTCGAAAAAGGCGTGCGGGTGGAAGAGTTCACCTTTCCGGGCGATCCGATGCGGATCGACTACGGCTACCGGCGAAACGGGACCCGCGGCTTCGTGCAGACGCTGAGCGTCACCCGCGCGGCGGGAGAAGTGAAATCGCTGGCGTACACGGTGGAGCGCATCCGGAACAAGGTAAAGTCGAGCGAATTTACCGCAGTCACGGACGTGCACTTGATCACGGAGAATGAGCGCCATCGGTTCATTGATCAAACCTTACGGGACGCTGGAGTTGCCGCAGTGCCCCTGGAGGGGTTCGCGGTTTGGACGGCGAAGATGAGACCGTTAATTCAGTGACCGGTGTCCCGTAATCGTAAGGTTAGTGCGTCTAGGTCCCTGCTGTGTAGAGTCCGGCACTGCGCACAGGGCACCGGCCACTGCACTTGGTGTGTGGCACTTGTCGCGGGGCACCGACTGCTAGACAAGCGGCTCGGACCAGTTCTCGAGGGTCTCCTTGACCTTGTGGAGGAACTGGTGGGCGATGGCGCCATCAACTACGCGGTGGTCATAACTCAATGTGACGTAGCACATCGAGCGGATGGCGATGGCGTCGTCCACAACCACGGGGCGCTTTTCGATGGCGCCGAGGCCAAGGATGCCGACGTTCGGCTGGCTGATCACCGGCAGGCCGAAGAGGCCGCCGAAGACGCCGGGATTAGTGATGGAGAAGGTGCCTTCCTGAACTTCCTCGGGCTTGAGCTTCTTCGAGCGGGCACGCTCGGCGAGGTCGTTCAGGTTGCGCTGAATGCCGAGGAAGTTTTTCTCGTCGGCGCTCTTGATGACCGGCACGATCAGGCCCCAGTCGAGCGCCACGGCGATGCCGATGTTGATTTCCTTGTGGAGGACGAGGTTGGTGCCGTCGAGAGAAGCGTTCACCGTCGGGTAGGCGCGCAGTCCAGCCACGGCAGCTTTCACGAAGAATGGCATGTAGGTGAGCTTGGTCTCGTAGCGCTTCTCGAAGTCATCTTTGGATTTGGCGCGGATGGCGGCGACCCTGGTCATGTCAATTTCGTCCACCGAGTAGACATGTGCGGAAACGTGCTTCGAGGCCACCATATGCTCGGCAATTTTTTGGCGCATGACGCTGAGCGGCTGAATCTCATAACTGCCGAAGTAAATCCGTTCGCGGGGGACGCCGACTTGGAGAGCAGGGGCGTACTGGCTTCCGTGAACCGCGGGTGCGCCGGGAGCCGCAATCGGAGCGGGCGGGGGAGGCGGAGGTGCGGGCCGGGCAGCTGCAGCAGTTGCGTGCACGGCGGTGCCGGATTGGGACGCGATGGCCGCTTCGATGTCTTCCTTGGTGATGCGCCCGCCCGCGCCAGTGCCTTCGAGCGAGGCGAGGTCGATGCCGTGTTCCTTGGCCATGCGGCGGACCAGCGGCGAAGAATGAATACGTTCGGTTCCTGTGCCGGCAGCAGGAGCGGGAGCAGCAGCAGCGGCGGCCGGTGCAGAAGTCGGCGATGGGGCTGGGGCCGCTGGTTTGGCTATTGCGGGAGTGGGAGCGGGTGACGGTGAAGCTGCCTTCGTTGGGAGAGGCGCTGCCGCTGGGGCAGGCGCGGGAGCAGACGCAGCGGCCGAGGCAGCACCGTCGATAATGGCGACTACCGTCTGGATGGGCACCGTCTGGCCTTCGGGGATTTTAATCTCCTTCAAAACGCCGGCAGAGGGAGAGGGAATCTCGGCGTCAACCTTGTCGGTAGAGATCTCAAAGAGTGGCTCGTCGCGTTCAACCTTGTCGCCGGGCTTTTTGAGCCACTTGGTGATGGTGCCTTCAAAAATGCTTTCGCCCATCTGGGGCATGACGACGTCAACTGCCATGGGAGTCTTCTCCTTGCATCGCGGGCCGAATGGGCCTAGTGGAACCTAGATACTCCGGGGCGTTCTCGGGGTAGTCCGCGGAACCATAGTAGTTTACAGCCAAAGGCGCAGTGACGGAAGGCAT
Organism: Candidatus Limnocylindrales bacterium; assembly: GCA_035623175.1. GTDB lineage: Bacteria > Acidobacteriota > Terriglobia > Acidiferrales > UBA7541 > Acidiferrum. Next base: position 11,447 of record DASPTY010000117.1, read on the forward strand.
GCACGGCCGCGTAACTTTCCATGTTCAGGTCAACCTTGCCAAAGGACGGTCGCTATCCGGGAAATCCACTCCCAAAGCAACTGCGGCAAGGCACGCAAATGTTGCCGCCAGGACCAAGTCAATGGGGTAAAGCCTCAGGGCTGTTGGTGGGGGTGAATGTAGCGTTGTGATTGTGGCGCCGATGATAATGGTCGAAACAGCAAGCCACTGGTACAAGCGTAAGCCGAGAACGACGGGAGTCTGAGGCTCGCCCCGATAGCCCTCTTCGATGAACCGAGAAACGCCGTTGCCGATGGCGTAAATCCCGCAGATCAACGCGAGAGGACAGCCCGAGATCCACAGTCGCATGAGCAATAGGCCGAGCATAGTGTTGCCCAGAATGGAATAAAGTTGCGTGGCGTGGATGGGAAACCCGGCAAGATCCGCCATAAAAGCAACTCGGGATCGGGGATGGCTAATGCGAATGCCGACTGATGCACTTGCAGGGCGGCCATGGCAACAACCATTTACCAAACAACGCATCCGTCCAATTGCCTGCATCCACGGAGCCCCAAGGCAATGAGCGGCGAGGAGTACCCAGCGTTCCTGGAAAAACAGACATGAGACGCCCACGCCAAGCAGCCCTCCGTAAAATCCAAATGGGCGCCGCAGGATTGACGAGCCTTCGACCCATTGCGCCCAAGCTCCCGCTCCGACGAGGCCCGCCACCACCGTGACCATCACTTTCCATTCCTTCCCTGGGCCTACCGCCGCGAGGACAATTGCCGATTGCACAAGAGCAGCCACGCCGGCGTAAAGGCCATGATTGATTAGGCGAAGCGGGCCGATGCGCCATTCCTTCCAGGAATTGGCGAGCCATTCGGCAACACGCCGCAGTGTTTCCCATGCGCGCTGGGGCTCCAAAAGAACCGGCGCGACCAAAAGTGCTGCAACGACATCCGCCACATAATGCATTCCTGTGGTGACACAGCTCACGGCCACTGTAGTGACGTAGCTCAATCCAATCCACCGGCGCCGGAAGAGGCGCGCTACAAGAACGGCCCAAATGACATGAAACGACGGGAAGGCCGCTACCGGCGGATACGCCGTGCGTTCAAATCGCAGTATCTGTGTCAGCCAGTCATTGTCCAAAAGCAAACGTCGGGGAGCGCTGGAAGGAAGAAACCAATAAATTGGAAACACAACTGCCATGGCCACCCAGGCAGAAATCGTCAATTGCCGGAGATCCTTTCGCGTCGGGGCGAGCCACGGCGCCGCAGCAACGGCCAGATAAACGCTTTCGTAGAAAAGCGAAGTCCAGGGATAGATCGGCAAACGTTCTTCGAAGTGAAACCCAAAACTCAGGCCGTGCAAAGGCAGCTGAATGGTGAGTTCATACAACGCGAGCCAGGGAACAACAACAAGAAGCAAGAAGCGAATTCGCTCCACTGTGGATGGTGGGGAATCTTCATCGGCCGGCAGAAAGGGGAGGGTACGGCCAAAGCGGCGCACAAGGTCGATGCGCTCGTATCCCAGCACCAACGCAACACAACCCAAGACCACGCAGGGAGTAACGAGCCAAAGGCCCGAAGCCGATTTGGCGACCATAGAAGCGCCAAGACAAAGGGCGACGAAGCCAATGTAAATGGGATGGGGAAGGTATCGGTATGACCCGCGGGTAACGAGTTTCGGAGGAGGAAAAGCATTCATGGGCAGACCACCACCGAACCTCCATAATTCGGACATTCCAGCGAATGCTGTGGCAAGGCCGCAGGCCGCAAATGCCCAGCCGAGAGCCGGGGTGCCGTACAAGGGCATCACAACTTTGTCTTGTAACGCCACAGACCACAAAATAAGCAAGGCTGGAAGAACCAAAACGAATAGTCCGCCATACAGGATCTTTTTCAAGTTCATCTCGGCCAACTCACGTTCTCATGGATTGCCCAGCCTTCAACAGTAGGCCTGCCACTCCTCACCAGTCGTGCGCGGCTGCGCCATTTGCGTTCGCTTATTTGGAGGAGCCGAACGGGAAACATCCTGTTAATTCCGGGAATCCGGCGCAGCGCTCCGGCCCCGAGTGGAGCATCGCGAATCACCAGTGCCTTGTCCATTGTGAGCAGTGCTCCTCCCCCAAAATTTATACAATCGTCTTCAAGGACCGGAGGAGCAACGGCTTCGCCATTCCAATAAGCGATTCGCCGTGAAAATTCACCTCGCCAGTCAATCCAGACAATCCAATCGGAAGCGCTCGTAAACCGCCCCCAACGCAGATTCTCCATAGGGAGTTCCCAAGGAGGTATGGACATTGTCAGTTGTTCCACATATCCGAACCCGAATCGTTCCCCGATCTGTGCTCGGGCTCGAGGCATGAAGCAGTGCCACTCGACGGACCCCTTGTCGCAACTGAAGATCGTGCACTGTATGGGCTCCGAGTCGGCCTTCCAGACCGCGTCTACTCCGAGCGCCTTCGCACGCCAGGAAATTGAAGAGCCGTTAACCTCAGGTGTTCTCGGCTTGCGGAGGGAGGTTCGCACAGTGACGTGGCCAGACAGACATTCCAGCATGCTTGAATAGTGAAGTCGGAGCATTCCCCAACGGAGAGAGCCGAGGTACAGAATCGAAGCTTCGCCGGAATCCGAAATGAAGTCCAGATACCACTTCGACAAATGGAAGGCAGCCATCGGAGGGGATCAGATCAAGACGGGGATGTCGGCGACGCCTGCGAGGCCGAAGACGCCGCGATAGCGCTCGATTTCCGAAGCGGGGCCGAGGGCCTTTTGAAAATTGTCGGAGAGTTTCACGGCAGGTCGGCCTTCGGCATCATTGAGTTTGCAGACAAGGCTGAGCGGATTGAAAGCGGAGTCTCCTTGCGGATTGCAGTCGCGGAAATCGTTCGTAAGCAGCGTGCCCCATCCGGCGCTGAAACGGATGCGGCGCCTGGCTTCCCACCTCTGCGCGTCGAGGAAATCGCGGGAGTCCAGAAAGTCCGCGGGCGATGCGCCATTGCGAAGAGTTCCGGCAAAGTAGGCGTGCAGGCCCAGGATGGCGTCCACCTCGAGAGCATCCGAGGCGATGAAAAGTTTTTGCCTGGGATCCTGGCCACGCTGCTCGAGCCAAGTGATGTATTCGTCGCCGGCCACATAAGGATCCTTGCTGTCGGCGCGCTGACCGGTCCACGACGCGACCCAATCGGGAGCATCGCGGAGGAATTGCGTGGTGCCGAAGGTATCGGGAAGCAAGATGAGTAATTCACCCTGGTAGGTCTGCTGCCAGAGCTCAAGCAAACGGTATTGCGAGTCTTTCAGTTCCTGTTCATTCCGCGCCATTGCCGCCAGGGCCATAGGCAACTCGTGCGCGTTCGTGCCGATGGCTTCCAAGTCGTGTTTGTAGGCAAGATAGGTGTTGGACGTGCCCTTGAACGAGCTGCCGAGGACGTCGCTCATGGCCTTCACAACGAACTCCTGCCACAGGAAACTGTGGCGGCGGCGGGTTCCGAAGTCGCTGACGCTGAGGCCGGGGACGCCGCGGAGGCGGGTCATTTTTTCCCAAAGCCTGGTCTTGGCGCGGGCATAAAGGATGTCGAGCTCGAATTCGCTGAGACGCTTCAGGCTGGCGCGGGTCTTTAGTTCACTGATGGTTGAAAGGGTGTAAATCTCCCACATGGTGGTTTCTGTCCAGAAGCCGTGGAAGCTGAGGGAAAACTGTCCATCCTTCACCGAGAGTTCATAGTCGGAGAGGCGGAAGCTGGATTCGAGCCATTCGAGAAAAGCAGGTTCGAAGATGCCGCGGGTGCCGTAAAAAGTGTTGCCGGCGAGCCAGATCAGTTCGGACTTATGAAAGCGGCGCTTGCGAGTCTGTTCAAGTTGCTCGCGAAGCTGAACCACATCAATGAGTTCGGCGAGGCGCACTTCGGCAGAACGATTGATGAAGGAAAAGGAAGCCCTGGTGCGCGGAAAGCATTTCCAGATGAACTGCAGCATCAGCAGTTTATAGAAATCGGTATCGAGCAGAGACCGCGTGATGGGGTCGAGGTCCCAGTTGTGGTCGTGAGCCCGTCGCGCGAGATTGATGATCATGAAGGAATACTGTACCGCACTTGGAGGGCATTGGGACGAAGGAGGGGCGGGACGATCGTTCGCAGGCTGTTCCTCGCCGCAAGGTTGAAGTGCTACTTAGTGGTGGTCAGGCTAAGAATCAAGTCGACTTCGTCCTGGCGGTAGGGTGAACCATCGGTGCGGAAGACTTCGTGGAACCACTGCTTCGGCTGGTGGTCTATGTACGGCTTTTGCCAGGAATCCCACGGGAGGTACGTTTGCGTTTTGCCGGCAACCAAGCCCCAGTTGATGGCCGCGACTTTGTTCTGTTTGGCAATCGGCAGAATGCCCGCGAACGTGCTCTTTCTTGGGCGGGCCATGTACTCGGTGCAGAGAATGGGGCGGTGATAGCGCTGCAGCTGATGCAGACTCTTGCGGAATGAGCGCGGAGAACCGTAGTCGTGGAAGGAGATCACATCCGACTGTTCGAGTTGGATCTTGCCGATAGGGTCGAGTTTTTCCGGCGAGGACCAATCCCCTTCCCAAAGGCCGCTGGTGAGCGGCTGTGAGGGGCCGACTTCGCGCGCCCAAGCGAAGGCTTTCGGAAGAAGGTCGCGGACCAGGTCTTTCTTGTTGGGCGGCTCGCTGCGCTGGTAATTGCCACCGCCGTCATTGCTCGGTTCGTTCCAGACGTCCCAACCGAGAATGCGCGGGTCGTTGGCAAAAGCGCCGACGATGCCCTTCACGTAGGCCTCGAAGCGCGGCAACTGTTTGGGATCCTGGAGCGCCGCACCCGGACTCTGCACCCAGCCGGAATTGTGGATTCCAGGACGCGGCGGATGTTGCGGTCCGAGTTGGGGATTCGGATCCCAGCAGGAATCGAAGAGTACGAACAAGATTTTGATGTGATGCTTGTCCGCGATGGCAAGGAAGGTGTCCATGCGCCTCTGGAAACCATTGGCGTCCTGTTGCCAAAGGAGATCATGAAGAAAGACGCGCATAGTGTTGAAGCCGATGGATTCGGCCCAACCGAGTTCGAGGTCGAGGCGCTGAGGATCGAAGGTATTGGCTTGCCACATTTCGAGTTCGTTGATGGCATTGGCAGGGATGTAGTTGCTGCCGACGAGCCAGGGCTGCTGAGCATACCAATCGGCAGCATGTTGCTCGGTCCAGCGGAGGGGTTGGGCGAACGAAGCTTTCAGAGTAAGGAGTAGCAGAAAAAGGACGCTGAAGAGTTTTCTCATGGCACGCGATTCATCCATGCCCAGCGTACATCATTTCGGAAAATGAGGACACGTGGATTACGGCCTAGCAGCAAAGGTGAAGTCCAGAAACTGGGATTCGCCGGCGTTTACAGTGATTTCCTTGCTCTGCGTGCCAAGACTTTCATGCCAGGCCGTGAGCGTGTAGCGACCGGGCGGGAGGACAGGCAGAGTAAAGCGGCCGTCCTCGCCAGTGACAGCGAAAAAGCTGGTTTTCAGGACCACAAAGTAGCCTTGCATCCAGGAATGGAGATTGCACTTGATGGGAATGAATTCCTCATGATCGTAGGCATAAGAAAACGGAGGAGTGCCAGGAAGTTGCATTCTGTTCCACTCCCGGTTGATTTTAGCCAAAGGGTGGACGTTGTGGGGGAAGGGGTCGCTATTGGAAATACGAACTTCCTGGCCTACGCGAAAGGCGAGGACGTGCGTCGTGTAGTGGCAACCTTGCTGATCCAAGGTCACAGAGGTTGCTGGAGGCGGCACATTCTCCGGGTCACCACTGGAAACATAAACGACGACATTCGCCAATGAGTTGCCTGGACCTGTGACGATGGTCTCCGGATACAGGGGATTTGACCAATGCATCTTCAAGCAGCTTGGTTCCTTTGAAACATCCACTGGCTTAAGCTTTGGCGTAGTTCCCAAGAGGGTGACCTTGCCGCTCACGGTTCCGCCGTTTGGACCGGCGACAACAAAAGCTGGTGCACACAGAGCGGTGAATGCGATGACCGCCGCTTTTGTCAGAATCATGACTGAACCTCCATCTTCCAAACCGAGGGAGTTCAACGAATTTGACCTGAGGAGTCACCCATTCCGCGCGCCGAGGTGGACAGGGACAGACTACGGGTCACTTGAGCGTGCAAACTTCCCCGTCGCAAGAAGCTTACTGGGCGGAAACGAAGGGCGAAGCTGAAAGGTGACGTTACGCGCCCAAACGATAACGATCGAGAGCTTATTCTCTACAAACGGAAGCACGTTGTGGACCTGTGCGCCCGACCGCGAATGGTCCTTGCGTGTGCGTCAAGGCCAGCCTGCGGGTGCAAGGTTCAAGCTGGGCCGAGTGAAACATCGCCGCCCTCACCGCAGGATGTCAACGAATCTGGAGGAGTTCGGTGAGAATGATGTCGTGCGCAGGGCCGTCCCCCGGAGAACTGCTTCGGCAGGCGCTTCTGATAAGCGATTGAAAACAAAGGGCATTAAACAGCATGGTCCCCGATTGTTACAGATTCTTTATCTGTGATTGACATAACCGTAAGACTCCATCTCTACGCTCTCGACCGGGGTGTTCGCTTTTTTCCAAGGGCACAGTCCGAAAATTTATTTGAGAAGAGAGAGGCGATGAAAAAACTAGCAGCACTCACACTATCGCTGTTCTTGATGTCGGGAACGGCATTTGCTGACTCACCAAAAGACTCACCGAAAGAGGCAGGCGCACAGCCGCCCAAAACCACAACGGCCGCGAAGCCGGCTTCGAGTAAAAGCAATGCAGAGATTGCCGCGGAGATGGAGGAATTGCGCCAGGCGCTTCAGGCGCAGCAAGAACAGTTGCAACTTTTGAAGGAGGAGCTGGCCAAGCGCGACCGGCAGATTGAGGACGCGCGGGAAGCAGCGGCCGCTGCAAATTCGCGTGCGACGGAGGCCAACGTGAAGGCCACCGAAGCCGTGGCGACGTCGGCCGAGGTGAGGTCGACGCCCGCGACACTAAATAATTCTGTCGCAAGCCTGGCAGCAAGTAATGCGGCAGAGGTGAATGCTTCGGTAGCGAGGGCGGAAAGGCAAGCAGCGGGCGCGGAAGAAAAGGGCCCAGCGACAATCCGCTTCAAAGGTGTGAACATCACGCCTGGAGGATTCATCGAAGCTGCGACCGTCAACCGGCAGCATGCGGAGAGCGCGGACATCAACACGCCGTTCACTGGTATTCCCTACAGCGGCAACGCGACCGGCAAGCTCACCGAGATGAACTTCACGGCACGCCAGTCGCGCCTCAGCATGTTGTTCGATACCAAGGCGGGCGACACGAAGCTGACGGGCTACTACGAGGCTGACTTCCTCGGGGCTGGCACAACATCGAACAACCGGCAGAGCAACTCGTACGTGTTCCGGCAGCGGCAACTGTGGGCACGGGCGGATTTTGCGAATGGCTGGGCATTTTCCGCCGGACAGATGTGGAGCCTGGCAACGGAGAACCGGAAGGGAATCGCCAACCGGGCGGAATGGTTCCCGCTGATGATTGACCCGCAGTACCTTGTGGGCTACACATGGCAACGGGCCGACGCCGCGCGAGTAACAAAGAGCTTTGGAGACAAGTTTGCGGTGGCGATTTCAGTCGAAGGTCCGCAAACCACGGTCGGCGGGCGGGGATTCAGCACAGTGACGACCGCCATCGCGGGCACGGCGGCGACGACCACAGCACAGAACTTTTTCCAGTTTGCCCCCGGAGCAGGCGGCGGACTCTACAACGCGTTCGATACAACGGGGTATGCCGTCAACAAAACTCCCGAGCTTCTCTTCAAGGCAGCTCTCGATCCAGGTTGGGGCCATTACGAGGTTTTCGGAATCGTGAGTGAGTTCCGGGACCGCGTGTACCCCTGTTCGGTGGTGAGCATCGCAGCTTCCAGCGCCGACGGCACCAAGGTATTGAGCGGCAGCCCGGTGGCTGGGACAGGCGGAGCGACCTGCACCAACACAGCTCCTTCGGCGGTAGGTGCATACAACGATTCACGCACGGGCGGTGGCGGCGGTTTCCACTTCCACGCGCCTACTTTTTACAAGAAGCTGGACGTGGGGCTGACGGGATTCTATGGCGACGGCACGGGACGCTTCGGTTCCGCGCAACTGCCGGATGCGACCGTGCGTCCGGACGGAACGCTGGCACTCATTCGCGGCGGGCATTGGCTTGGCTCGCTGGAATGGCACGTCACGCCGAAGTTTGACATCTACGGTTATGTGGGGGGCGAGTACGCCGCACGGGCAGCCTATATTGGCTACTCGACGGTGGCCATCACCACAACACCTGCCGTCCCGGCTTGCGGCGGCGCAGGGCAGCCCGCTTGCACAGGCGCGCCTGCGGGGACAGTTCAGTACGGGATTCCCTCCGTTTCCACCTACAAGACCACCACCAACACAATTGGCGGGTACGGCTCACCATTCGCGAACAACAGCGGCTGCTCGACGGAAACTTCGCCGACGGGCACGAGTGCACCGGGCGGTGGCGGAAGCTGCGCGGGCGACATCCGGTACATCGGAGAGGGTACGCTTGGCTTCTGGCACAGGCTGTATCAAGGCGACAAGGGGAGAATGCAGTGGGGCATCCAGTACTCGTATTTCTACAAGACTGGGTGGTCGGGCAATAACTCGTCCACCGGGACATCAACGGCCGTGGGGGTTTCTCCTCATGCCGTGGATAACATGGTGTGGACGTCGTTCCGCTACTACTTGCCGTAAGCAGATATGATTGACTTGACCCGTTCCGATGCAAGGGACGGCACGAGGGCAGCTCTGACAAAGAGCTGCCCTCTTCCATTTTGCGTCGACAGAACCTGCGTGTAACTCGTTCAAGGTCAGAAGGGTTAGACGACTCAATAAGGCATGTTTCAGATTTTTAACAGACTGAAGAGAAGGTGTAACAATTCTGTAACCTTGCCTGCGCAGACTGAATTGTTCCTAGCACCTCACACAAACGTAGGGAGAGAAATCGTATGAAACGCACTGTCATGCTGCTGACCGCCGTCCTGGCGCTCGGAGCAGTCGTTTGGGCCCAAAGCCCGCTTCTGATTAATGGGGCTGGCGCGACTTTTCCATACCCGATCTATTCGAAATGGTTTGACGTGTATCACCAGAAGAATGCCAAGTTCGAGTTTAACTACTCGTCCGTTGGCTCCGGGGCGGGAATAAGACAAATCACGGAAGGGACCGTTGACTTTGGGGCGACCGATGGCCCCATGAACGACGACCAACTGAAGGCCTACCAAGATAAGCGCGGGTCGGCAATTCTTCATTTTCCCACCGTGCTCGGCGCTGTCGTTCCCACCTATAACGTGCCAGGGGTAACCGGGACACTGAACTTCACTCCGGAAGCGCTTGCAGGGATTTTTCTCGGCAAAATTACGAAGTGGAACGACCCGGCGATCGCGGGGCCAAACAAAGGTGTGAGTCTTCCGGCAAATGACATCATTGTCGTGCACCGCTCGGACGGCAGCGGCACGACCTACGTCTGGACAGACTACCTATGCAAAGTGAGCGACGAATGGAAGGGGAAGGTCAGCAAGGCGACTTCGGTGAACTGGCCTGTGGGACTTGGAGGCAAGGGGAATGAAGGCGTAACCGGACTGATCAAGCAGACGCCGAACTCCGTTGGTTACGTGGAGCTGATCTACGCGGCACAGAACAACATTCCGTATGGGACGGTGAAAAATCCGGCTGGGAATTTCGTGAAGGCAGACCTAGCCAGTGTGAGCGCGGCAGCGGCCGGCGCGGCGAAAGAGATGCCGGACGACTTTCGGGTGAGCATCACGAACTCCCCCGGAAAGACGGCGTATCCAATCTCCAGTTTCACCTGGCTGCTGATTCCGGCGAAGTTTCAAGACGGTGCGAAGCGCGACGCCATCAAGGGGTTCGTGAAATGGATGTTGACGGACGGGCAGGGAATGGTGGAAGCGCTGTCCTATGCAAAGCTCCCGAAGGAAGTGGTTGAGAAGGAACAAAAAGCACTAGCTTCCATCCAGTAGAGGCAATTGGAACCGAACAAGGACGTGGCCACAGCAACTCCAACAATGCCGAGCGCGGGCCCGGTGGCGGGTTCGCGCTCTTTTCTATCCAAACTCCGAGATGGAGACGAGATTGCGCGCCTATTGACCTTTCTGTTTGCGGCGTCAGTCGTATTGATCACCGTTCTCTTGGTGTACGAGCTGTGGATTAATTCGGTGATGCCACGGCAGAAGTTTGGCTTGCACTTCTTCGTGACCCAGGTGTGGGACCCGGTCATGGACGAGTACGGAGCGCTTCCGTTTGTGTACGGAACCGTGGTGACCTCGGCGGTGGCGCTGTTGATTGCGGTACCTCTTGGAATTGGAGCGTCGATTTTTCTCGCGGAGCTCGCGCCGGCCAGGGTCTCGGACACGCTGCAATTCTTCATCGATTTGCTTGCGGCAGTACCCAGCGTGATTTATGGGCTTCTGGGCATCTTCATCGTGGTGCCACTCATGCGCGAAGTGATTTATCCCGCGCTGAACAAACCTCTTGGATTCCTGCCGATCTTCAAGGGACCGTCGTACGGCGTTGGCTTTTTGACGGCGGGAATCGTGCTCGCCATCATGGTCATCCCGTATATCATCTCCGTCTCGCGAGAAGTTCTGTTGTCTGTGCCACGAGACCAGCGCGAAGCGGCGTTGGCGCTGGGGTCTACACGCTGGGAATCCACATGGAAAGTGGTGGTGCCGTTCGCGAAGACAGGCATCATGGGATCCGTCTTCCTGGCGCTGGCGCGCGCGCTGGGCGAAACGATGGCGGTAACCATGGTGATCGGAAACACTCCGAAAATCGCTGCATCGTTGTTCGCGCCGGGCTATTCGATTGCCGCGGTGATCGCGAATGAGTTTACGGAAGCCACAGGCGACCTGTACCTGCAATCGCTGATTGGACTAGGGCTGGTGTTGTTCCTGCTGACGTTCATCCTAAATGGAATGGCACGGCTTCTGATTATCCTGACAACGCAGAAGGGCAGCAAGGTGACCTCTTGAGGAACGCGCGGCTACGCTGGAGGAAATTCGTGAGCAATTTTATGCTCACGCTCACAGGTGTCTGCGCGTTCGTATCGGTTGCGGTCCTCTTCTTCATCTTGGGATACCTGGTATTTAACGGCGGGACATCCATTAATTGGGCATTTTTCACGCAACTTCCCAAGCCGGTGGGGGAGACGGGCGGGGGGATGGCCAACGCGATTGTGGGGAGCGCAAAACTCCTTCTGGCCGCTTCCTTATTCGGCGTACCCATTGGATTCTTCGGCGGGATTTATCTTGCCGAGTTCAGCGGTGCCAAGATCGCAGGGGTAGTGCGCTACGCCGCGGACTTGCTGAATGGAGTTCCATCCATTGTGATCGGGATTTTTGCCTATAGCATGGTGGTACTTCCCTTCAAGCACTTCTCGACGCTTGCCGGTTCGTTTGCCCTTGGTTTGATGATGATCCCGATCACGCTGCGAAGCACGGAGGAGTTTCTGAACGGAGTGCCACGAATGTTGCGGGAAGGGGCGATGGCACTGGGAGCAAGCAAATGGAAGACAATTTCGACGGTCATCGTGCCGGCGGCCTATCGCGGAATTCTTACCGCGATTCTGCTGGCGCTAGCGCGGGTGGCGGGGGAGGCGGCGCCGCTGCTGTTCACCGCGTTCGGCAACCGCTTCTGGAGTCCGGGCTGGGGCCAACCGACAGCGTCGCTGCCGGAGATGATCTTCAGGTACGCCGGGTCGCCGTACGAGGAATGGCATCGGGAGGCTTGGGCAGCGGGCCTGGTGCTCCTGGGGTTCATTCTGATCATCAATATCCTGGCCCGGACGATCCTCTCGAGGGGGATCGCGGTACCGAGGTCTTAGGAATGCAAGCATCGCCAAACCAGGGATTGTCCGTAAACGTTGCGGCAACCGCGGGGAGCACCGCGGCACGCGAGAGCATCGCTACATTGCCGCTTCGGATGAGCATCTCGAAGGTCAACTTCTATTACGGCAGCAAGCAGATCCTGTTCGACATCAGCATGGGGATTGCGGACAAGAAGGTAACGGCGTTAATCGGGCCTTCGGGCTGCGGCAAGTCGACGCTCCTGCGCACGCTGAACCGCATGCATGAAACGTTCAGCAATTCGCGATTGGAAGGAGAAATCCTCCTGGACCAGCAGAACATTCTGGTGCAAGACGTGACATCCTTACGGCGGCGAGTGGGTATGGTCTTCCAGCGACCGAACCCGTTTCCGAAGTCGATCTTCGACAACGTGGCGTACGGCCCGCGGATCAACGGGACGAAGGGATCAATCGCAGAAACGGTGGAAAGGAGTTTGCGGCACGCGGCTTTGTGGGAGGAAGTGAAGGACCATCTGCACAAATCGGCATACGAGCTTTCTGGCGGACAGCAGCAACGGCTGTGCATTGCGCGGGCGCTCGCCGTGGAGCCGGAAGTGCTGCTGCTGGACGAACCGTGCTCGGCGCTGGATCCGATCAGCACCGCAAAGATTGAGGAACTTCTGGTGGAGTTGAAGAGCCTGACGACGATCGCCATCGTGACGCACAATATGCAGCAGGCCGCGCGCGTGAGCGACTTTACGGCGTTCCTGCTGACGGGCCAGTTGATCGAATTCAACCCTACACCCCACCTCTTCACAACACCTGGCGACCCGAGGACAGAGGCTTACATCACCGGGCGGTTCGGATGAGGGAAGGCGCGTAATTTGGTTGACGGGGATTGAATTGCAGCTAAGATTCGGATGGGAAGGCATTCATGGAACGTCACTTCGAAAAGGACCTGAATGAACTGAAGGAGCGGCTGCTGTGGATGGGCAGCCTTGCGGAGCGATCCGTCCACCAGGCGGTCCACGCGGTGCTCGATACGGACGAGCAACTCGCGAAGCGTGTCCTTGACGAAGAAGATGCCATCAACGAGCTGCAGTTGGAACTCGATGACCGTGTGGTGCAGTTGCTGGCGTTGCACCAATTAATGGCCGTGGACCTGCGCTACGTGCTGGCGGTCTCTCGCATCAACAACGATCTGGAGCGTATTGGGGATCAGGCGGTGAACATCGCGCAGGGGGCTTTGAGAATCCTGCGCCACCCACGCGTGAAGCCATACGTGGACCTACCGCGGATGACGGAGCTTGTGGAAGAACAGGTGCGGAATGCGCTGAATGCAGTGGTGCGGCGCGACGTCGAGTTGGCGCAGAAAGTCATGGCGAACGATGACCAGGTGGATCATTACCGCGACCAGATCTTCCGTGAACTTCTTACGTACATGATGGGTGACTCGAGCCTAGTGTTTCCCGCGTTCGAATTGATCCTGGTGGCAAAGAACCTGGAACGCATCGGGGACCATGCGACCAACATTGCCGAAGACGTGATTTATATCGTGCAGGGGCTCGATATCCGGCATCCCTCGATCGACCGGCGGTGAGAAGAGCGCCGTCCTGCCGCGGAGCAGCATTAGGCCGTGGCGCGCCGCTGTTTACGGCCGACCCAGAGCAAAAAAAGCGAAAGCACACCACTGAATGCTGAAACTGTGTTTCCAATCGTGCGGTCGAGCGTGCGTACGAGCTGGATACGGATTTCAGAGCTCCCGGCTTCGACGGGAATGACCATCTGGTTGACGTCATCTCGGCGGCCGGGCGAGATACGTTTACCGTTCACTTCCACGTTCCAAGCGGGGTAATTCAAAAGGCGCAACGCGAGGCGCGCTGGCGATAACGCGTCAACGTGAATGGTTTTTTGCTCCGTAGTCCAGCGCTGGATTTGAGCATGAACCGGGGGCGGGGCAGAGTCCTCAGCATCCGTTGGCAAAACTTTGACAAGCGGGGCATCCGGAGGCAGATCGAGGTGATCGTCACCCAGGGGATCGTATTCGTCGGTACCCTCGAAACCGCGGCCGCTGGTGACCGCGTCACGCAGCGTGGGCATTTCTTCATCATCCCACCACGCATTGGTGGCGAGGAAGATGGCGAGCGTCACAGTGAGCGCAAAAATAGCAGCAAACCATAGCCAACCGCGACGATTTTGCAGGATAAATGCCAGAAAGCAAACGGAAACGAGGGCAATCACAGACATCCAGCGCCAAGGAAATTGCACATAGCGCAGTTTCGGGAGGAGATTCCAAAGGGGTGACGTAAGTTTGAGCATGAGAAGGGTTGCGGCAGAGCCGAGGACGAGAAGCGATCGGGATAACCGCCGATGGACCACGGAGAATGTTTCCTTTGACGAGAAGCGCCGCGAGGCCAGCGCCGCAAGGCCACATAACATAGTGAGCAAGAGTGCACAAATCGAAGCGATCCAATTGAACCACGTGTGTTCCACATCGCTGATCGATGTGAACAGGAAATTCTGCGAAGGGAGCAGGCCACTCGAAAGAGCCTGGCTGATGTTGACCCAGGGTTGTTCGCAGGCCGCCGGGACGAGATAGAAAGAGGCCAAGCCGAATCCCAAGGCGAGTCCACCCATGCCACGAAGAAGTATACGCGCCGAGCGTTGCGAAAGCGCCGCCCATGCGAACAGCAGGGCCAGCGTGTAGCTGGCGATGACGCCCGCAGGTGCGTTGCATAGCCAGACTGTTGCAAATGACAGGGCAAAAACGGCGATTGAGGAGGCTTTCGGCGGGGAATCGTCGAGCAAGTCGCACAAGCGGAGGGCCGCCAAGAGAACCAAGGGGAAGAGGGCGCAAGCAAGTTGCTCGGCGAAGTCGCTGCGGTTATAGGTGATCAAAAGAGCGTTGGGATTGATGACGTACAAGCCAGCGGCGAGAAGCGCAGCGCGGGGAGATGCCAAACGGCGGAGGAGGAACCAGGCCGCAAGCCCCGCGATGGTTTGGATCAGCACGACAAAGACGATAGGTACGGCCGCGTCCGGCAGAAGAAGAATGAGGGCAGCCCCGAGCATCCAGGAGAGTGGAGGATAAAAAATAAAGCGGGGTTCGCCGAAACCGTGGTTGGTCAAAGCGGTCCAACGAGGATAGAGGATGCCTTCCTTCCATTGTTGTGCAGCGTCGAGCCACGAGGCGGCATGGAACTCAAAATCATGGCCGGAAGCGACGCCGAGCCAGAAAAACGGAAAGACAATGAGAAGCGAAAGAAAAAGCGATAGCCCAAAGGCCAAAGGCAAGCCGGTAAGGATGCGAGATTTTTGCGGAGCAGAAGATGTGGGCGGAGGTGTCATCACGGGTTCATGAGATTGTAACCGCAGGAGTAACGCGGCGACGAATGAGCGCGATTGCCCTGCGACGGAAACAAAAGTGAGCGATAATACGGGCGTTCATGAGCGTATCCACAACAGCGACAGGGCTTGAGCCCATTATTGAAGCGAGGAAGCTCGAAAAATTCTATCCACAAGCGGATGGGAGCCGGGTCCAGGTGATCTCGCCCACCGACATTGCGGTTTATCCCGGACAGATTATTGCACTGCTGGGGCCTTCAGGGTGCGGCAAATCGACGATGCTCCGGATGCTGACGGGGTTGTCCCCCGCTTCCGGGGGAGGCGTTTACTGGCACAGGCAGCCGGTCCGGGAAGAAACCCCGAATGTCTCGATCGTGTTCCAGAGTTTTGCGCTGTTCCCGTGGCTGACGGCAATCGAGAACGTGGAAGCCCCGCTGGAGGCGCGGGGCGTGCCGGAGTTCGAACGGCACAAGCGTGCTTTGCGCATCATTGACGCAGTCGGGCTGGACGGATTCGAGTCAGCTTACCCCAAGGAACTTTCGGGCGGAATGAAGCAACGCGTCGGGGTGGCGCGGGCGCTGGTCGTCGAGCCGGAAGTGTTGTTCATGGACGAACCGTTTTCCGCGCTAGATGTGCTGACGGCCGAAGCGCTGCGCGGAGAATTACTGGAATTGTGGCTGGGGAAGAAGATCCCGACGCGGGCAATCTTCATCGTCACGCACAACATCGAAGAGGCGGTGATCCTGGCGGACCGAATCATTGTCCTGGGGAGAAATCCCGCACATATCCATGCAGAATTCGCCGTGAATATGGCGCACCCGAGAGATCGCAAAGGACCGCAGTTCGTGGAATTGGTAGACCAGATTTACCGGGCCTTGACGCAGCAGGAGCATCCAGAACGCGAGGAGCTAGCGATACAAGCTGCCGAAGTGGCAAGCCGAAAAACCTATGCCATGCTGCCTCACACGCGGCCAGGGGGGATGGCAGGGCTTCTGGAGATTCTGACCGATCAGGGAGGACGTGCGGATTTGGCCGTACTCGCGGACGAACTCAGCCTGGAGGTGGATGCACTGCTGCCAACGGTGGATACGGCGGTGCTGCTTGGCATGCTCAAGGTGGAAGAGGGCGACGCCATTATCACACCAGAGGGCCAGGCATTCGCCCAGGGGGATATCCAAGAGCGCAAGAGCATTTTCAAGAAGACCGTGCTGGCGAATGTAGCGCTGCTGCGACAGATGGAGCAGGCGCTCAAAGCAAAGGCGAATCGGACGCTGTCGGCGGAATTCTTTCAGGATTTGCTGGATGAGCATTTCAGCGACGACGAGGCGCGGCGCCAGTTGGAGACCGCGATCCAGTGGGGCCGTTACGCCGAGATTTTTGAATACGATGCCGCCAGTGGGAAATTGACGCTCACGGAAACCTGACGATACCTTGCCAACCCCTGCACCGCCTTCCACACAAAAAGGGCCGATTCCACCCGCCGCGGGACGGCCGGCGGGGTCGCGTTGGGCCTACGCATTCCTGATTGACATCGCAGTATTTGTCGCGGTTTTTGCGGTGGTGTTCGGTGTGTACTCGATCGGACGATCATGGCTGGGACCAGTCAAAGCAGAGGCAGAGATTTCGCAGAGTCCGAAGATTCTGCCACTGTACGCAATGTACTCGCTGGTGCGGATTTTGGTGGCGTACGCAATCAGCCTGGTGTTTGCTCTGGCGTACGGCTACGCGGCGGCGAAATCCAGAAGAGCGGAGATCGTCCTGATTCCGCTGCTCGACATCCTGCAATCGATTCCTGTGCTTAGTTTTCTGCCCGGCGTCATGCTTGCAATGGTGGCGCTGTTCCCCCGCCGGCAATTAGGTGTGGAACTCGGATCGATCATCCTCATCTTTACGGGCCAGGTGTGGAACATCGCGTTCAGCTTTTATTCTTCCCTGAAGACGATTCCGCGGGACCTACGAGAGGCGGCCATCATCTACCGGTTCAGCCGGTGGCAGCGATTCATGGAGCTGGATCTGCCATTTTCTACGATCGGGCTGGTTTGGAATTCGATGATGTCGGTGGCGGGCGGATGGTTTTTCCTTATGGCGTGCGAAATGTTTGTTTTGGGGGACAAGGACTTTCGGCTGCCTGGGCTGGGATCTTATCTGCAGACGGCGGCAAGCAGCGGGAATACGCACGCGATGTTGTGGGGACTGGCGACGATGGTGGCGGTCATCGTGGTGGTGGATCAGTTGATCTGGAGGCCGGTGATCGCCTGGGCTGACAAATTCAAGTTTGAGCATGTGGAGAGCAGCGACGTGGCGCAGAACTCCATTCTGAAATTCATTCGCCGTGAATCATTCCTGATCCGCAGCTACCGGAAACTTCTTCACCCGCTCGTGAACTGGCTAACGATGCAATTCGCGACCCGAGCGAAACGCGCGGCCGAGACATTTGCGTCGGCGGAGTCCCGGCACCCTCGGCGATGGTTGGGTTGGATGTTTGCGGCGGCCGGGACGGCGTTGCTGATTTATGGAGTGTATCGGACGGCGGGAGAACTCCGGCAACTTGACCGACAGGACTATTTCACATTGTTGCGCAGTGCAGGGCTCACCTTCCTGCGCGTGAACCTGGCGCTGATCATCGGGGCGTTGTGGACAATCCCGGTAGGTGTCGCGATCGGGTTCAGCCCGCGATTTGCGCGGTTAATGCAGCCGCTGGTGCAACTGGCGGCTTCGATTCCCGCCACGGCGCTGTTCCCGGTGCTGCTGCTTGTGCTGATTCGCTTGCACGGCGGAGTGGAAATTGCCGCGATGGCGCTGATGTTGCTGGGAACGCAGTGGTACATCCTATTCAACGTGATTGCCGGGGCTATGGCAATTCCAACGGACTTGAAGGAGGCGGCGGAGGTATTTCGCTTCAGTCGGCTGGACCGTTGGCGGCACCTGATCCTGCCGGGGATTTTTCCATATCTCGTGACCGGAATGGTGACCGCGTCCGGCGGCGCGTGGAACGCGAGCATCGTTGCGGAGTATTTCCATTTTCAAGGGAAGGTGGTGGAAGCGCCAGGGCTCGGGAGCGTGATCAGCGGTGCGAGCGACGCGGGGCACTTTCATTTGCTGCTGGCGGCCACGCTGGTCATGGCGACAATCGTGGTGCTGATTAATCGGTTAGTTTGGAGGAGTATGTATCGTTTGGCTTCGACGCGATTTAAGTTAGAAAGCTAAAGGCAAAGCAGAACAATGATGCCTGGGAAGGCGGCCGCCAAGCGGCCTTGCATCGCACGGTGATTTGATTGCCGGGATTTGAACTAGTACTTCGCGAGCTCACGACAGAGATAGTTGATCTGGCCGACATGGTGGTAGAAGTGCACGGCGCAGCGCAGGAAGATCGTGTAACGATTCTTTCTTCGGGTTCGCGCTCGGCGGTGTAGGGGAGAGTCCAATCGGCTTCGGATTGGCGTTCGATGGTGGCAATCACCATGGCGATGGTCTCGTCAAATTTCCGGAGGACTTCAGCCTTGGACGGGTGGAAGGACCCGGTGAATTCGAGATCGCGATTGCAGACATAGCCTGTCCCGGCGACACGCGCTCCAATGTAATAGCTGAGATTACCGGTGAGGTGCAGGACCAGATGGCCCACACTGTTGCCGTAGGAATACGGGTTGCGCCAGAAGTGGTCTTCTGACAAAGGGTCGACCCACTTGTGAAGTTCCGTTGCACGCATGCGGTACTCATTGGCAAATGCTGTGGAGATGATTTCGGTTATTTGGCACATGATTCCATCTCCGCCCATTAAAGGCATGCAAGGGCATCACCCCAACTTGTCATCCCGGGCCAGGCCGGAATCCTTCTTTATCCTAGCGTTAGGCAAAGAGAGATTCCTCACTCCGAAGACTCCGTTCGGAAAGACGGGTGTGGCATGTGGCAGCATCCTACTAACGGGTGTCGGCGGTCTTTTCGTTCTTGTAAATCACGCCTTCCTTCATCACGAAGAACACATGCTCGGTCTGGCGAATGTTCTGCAGAGGATCTCCCGGCACAGCGACGATATCTGCAAGCTTCCCGGCTTCAAGAGAGCCGATTTTGTCGGCGAGGCCCAAGAGTTGCGCGTCGCTGGACGTGGCCGATTTTAGGGCGTCAATGGGTCTCATCCCGAGTTTTACCATTTCGTTGAACTCTTCCGCGTTGCGCCCATGTGGGTAAACAGCCGCATCCGTGCCAAAACCAATGAGCACGCCCTTGGCAAGTGCACGCTGGAAAGTTAGGTGGGCTGCCCGATCGGCGGCATTGGCCTTGGCCAGGATTGTTGGAGGGTAATACAGGCCGCGCCGGATACGCTCCTGCTCTCCCACTATGGCCATCAGCGTGGGGACGAAGTAGACGCCGTGCTCTTTCATCATGTCCAGGGTTTCATCGTCGAAGAAAGAGCCGTGCTCCAACGAGCTCACGCCGGCACGAATGGCGCGTTTTGCCGCTTCAGAGCCGTGGCAATGCGCGGCTACTTTCAGGCGCAGTGCGTGCGCTTCATCCACGAGCGCGTTCAATTCCTCTTGCGTGAGTTGAGGAGTGTCCACGTCGTCCGTCAACGAGAGTACGCCGCCAGACGCGCACGTCTTGATTACGTCTGCACCATACTTGTGCGCCAGGCGCACGGCGAAGCGCATCTGGTCCGGACCGTTCGCGACGCCGTCCTCCGGGCCCGATTCTCTTCCAAATAATCCCGCGCGGAATCCTGCCGAGTCGTCGCAATGGCCGCCGGCGGAACCGATGGCACCCGCGGCCACGAGCATCCGGGGGCCTACGACGATCTTGTCACGAATGGCATTGCGCAAGGCTACGTCGATTCGTTGGGGCGCGCCGACGTCGCGGACAGTTGTGAATCCGGCGAGCAGTGTCTTCTTTGCGTTGGCTGTGGCATCCAGCGCCTGTTCGGCCATGCTCTTTTGCAGACCGTCGAGGGTGTCCTGCTTCCAGTCGTCGGTTGATTGGCCAGTGAGGTGCGTATGAGCGTCGATGAAGCCGGGAAGCAGCGTGGCGTCGCCCAGATCGATCACTTCCGCACCGGGAGGAATAGAGGCCGCCGATCCGATGCCAGCAATCTTATCGTCGGTGACAACGATAAGGCCTGGTGCGATAAGAGTGTTGCTCCGCGCGTCAAACAAGCGCGCAGCCTTCAACACGTACGTCTTAGACGCGGGCTTCGGCTGTTGGCCGTTGACGCTTGCGGCAAGCAGCAAGGCACATCCCCAAAACCAAAGTAATTTACGCATCAGCGAGAACTCCTCTCAGGTCGAGTTATTTCGGCTTTTCGTTCTTGAAGATCACGCCTTCTTTCATGACAAAGAAGACGTGCTCGGTTTGGCGAATGTTTTGGGTTGGGTCGCCGGGTACAGCTACAATGTCGGCAAATTTGGCGGGTTCGATCGAGCCAATTTTGTCGGACAGACCAAGGAGAGCAGCGTCGGCGCTTGTGCCTGCCTTGAGAGCGTCGATGGACTTCATCCCGAGATCCACCATCTGATGAAATTCCTCGGCGTTGCGCCCATGGGCGTAGACACCAGCATCCGTGCCGAGACCGATGAGAACGCCTTTTGCAAGCGCCTTCTGGAAGGTGCCACGGACGGCATTGATGGCGGCGTGGGCTTTGACGGCGATGGAGGGCCGGACGTAAATGCCGCGATCGAATTGCTCTTGCAATCCTTGCACAGCCATCAAGGTCGGAACGAGATAGGTGCCGTGCTGCTTCATCATGTCGAGAGCTTCGTCATCGAGGAAGCTGCCGTGCTCGATGGAGTCAATACCCGCGCGAATGGCCCGTTTGGCCGCTTCGGCGCCGTGGGCATGGGCCGCGGTTTTGCGGCGCAGCGCGTGCGCTTCGTCGACAATGGCGTTCAATTCTTCCTGCGTCAATTGCGGGGTGTCCACGTCGTCGGTAGGGGAAAGAACGCCGCCGGAAGCGCAAACCTTGATCATGTCGGCGCCGTATTTGTGGTCCAGTCGAACGGCGTAGCGCGCCTGATCCGCGCCATTGATGACGCCTTCGGAGGGATTAGCTTCGTGGCCAAAAAGCCCTTCGCGGTAACCGCCCTGGAAATCGCAATGGCCGCCGGTTGCGCTGAGAGCGTGCACGGTGACGAGCATGCGCGGACCGGGAATGGTGCCGGAAGCGATGGCATTACGCAAACCGACGTCAATGAAATCGCGCGAGCCGACGTCACGGACAGTGGTGAACCCCGCCATGAGGGTCACACGGGCGTTGACAGAAGCTTCGAGAGATTGTTCGGCGACGGTTTTCTGCAGCGAGTCGAGCCGGCTCTGCTTGTAGTCGTCGGAATGTTGGAAGGAAAGATGGGTGTGCGCGTCAATAAAACCGGGGAGGAGCGTGGCATCCCCCAAATCGATGACTTCGGCACCGGCGGGAGCAGAGGCAGAGGGGCCGACACCGACGATGCGGCCACCCGTGACGACAACCACGCCGGGCGAGACCACGGCGTTGCTCTTGCCATCGAAGAGGCGAGCGGCTTTCAGGAGGTACGATTTCTCCGGCGGTTTTGGCGACTGGCCGTAGCCTGAAACTGCAAGAAGCAAAGTGCAAAGCAGCACGAAAACAGTTCGCGAGCGCATGCGCCCTCCAGATTCCACATATCTTTAGTGCAAGAGGCAAACTCTATCGGGACAGCAGGAAAAGTCAAGTTGCGTGTGGAGCACTCTTTCTTCCGCAAGGTCCGCGCCTTGACTCAGGATTTAGAATGAACGGGGATCAGACATAAGCTCGTGAAGAGATTGTCCGCGCATAGTGCGTCGCCGAGGCTACGTCAGCAGATTTGTTTAGACGGATTCGGCCATGAAAAGGAGTGCTGCCATGTGGAACCGCGCTTGCCCCCTTTGCTTCACGAAAGTGCCCCGAGCGTTGGTACTGACGCGCACGGACGAGTTGACTTGTCCTTCCTGCCACGCGCAGTTAGAGCTTTCGCGCCCGAGCAAGGTGCTCGGAGCAATTGCAGGGCTCTCCGCCGGATTTGTGGCTTTTCAAGTTGCGTTTGCTGCAAGCGGAGAGAGCAACTGGCTCCTGCCCATTGTTGGAGCAATACTCGGATATGCTCTTGGATCGGGGGTGATTCTCCTTTTGCTTTCAGATTTAGTGGTGCGCCCGAAAGCACCGGCCGAGAATTTTCCACAAACTGACAAGTAACAGACCGCGTGTACCATTGACATGCTGGTGATCCGCTCCAAGACTCAAGTGAGTGGCAGCATACTCTTACTTCCTGGGTTGCAAGGTGGACGTGCAATATCGGTCTGGAGACATCTTGCTGTCCGCTTCGGGGACTTTTGTAGGGGACTCAGGGCGTTCTATCTTCCTCGAACAACATCTGGAGCAGAGGGGGAAGCGCAACTACTTCCGCTGGGAAATCCCCTACCCATATATCCATCGCATCGAAGTGGTCGGAGCGGCCTCAGCACCGCCACCAACGGATGTGCGTCCGCCATCAATCGATTCGGTTCAGAAAATGGCTGACCCCGTTGCGGCGGAGCCATCAATCCTTCCGTTTCCTCGCCGGCCCAAGACTGCCTGACCCGACTGGCCTTGTCTGCGACTCAGAATAGAATCAGCTACAATCGTTTTCGCGCGAGAGCATCTGCAGAGTTGTGCTTCGCGCGAGGAGGCAGACTGTGACTACTGCTGGCGTTCCGCGGAAGGTGGGTCTGATCGGGCTGGGATTGATGGGCCGGCCGATTGGAATGAATTTATTGAAGGCCGGGCATCAACTGAAGGTGTGGAACCGCACGCCAGCACGGGCTAACGAACTGGTTGCAGCGGGAGCAGTATTGGCGAGGACGCCGAGAGAGGTAGCTGCCGCCAGCGACGTGCTGCTTAGCATTGTCAGCGACCCTCCCGCATTGGAATCGGTGCTGTGGGGCCATGATGGCCAGAGCGACGGAGTGCTAGGCGGCCTGAAAGCAGGAAGCATTTACATTGACTCGAGCACGGTCTCGCCGATGCTTGCGAAGAAGATTGCCGCAGCCTGCAAAGAGCGAGGAGTACGATTCCTGGATGCGCCAGTCACGGGAGGCGATTGGGGAGCGCGGGAAGGAAACCTCGTTTTCATGATTGGAGGGGATGCAGAGACGTTGAAAGAGGCCGAGCCCGTGCTGGGAGTGATAGGGAAAAGATGGTTTCACCTGGGGCCGAACGGAGCAGGGCAAACCGTCAAGCTGGCGATGAACGCGATCCTGGCACTAGAAGTTGACGCCATGGCTGAGGCGCTGGCACTGGTGACCAAGGCGGGTCTTAGCGGAGAGCAACTGGTCGAGGTGATGCAAGCGAGCATGGCGCGCTCCGGCGTGCTAGACGTCAAGTCGCCGCTGATGTTGAAGGGGGATTACAAGCCCAGTTTTCCCCTGCGCTTAATGCACAAGGACCTGGGATTGGCGTTGGATCTTGCGAACCAGCTGGGCGTGCCCCTGCCGGCCACGGCAGCGGCGCGCGAAGTGTATAACTACGTCAGAGGCGAAGCAAAAGAGGACCTGGATTACTCCGCCGTGATGCGCTTCTGGAAGAAGTAAGCACTCGGTTTACTTCAACAGTCGGGGCGGGAAGAAGCCGATGGGCAGATCCCGCGACGTGCGCAACCCGGAAGATGCTTCGAGAATCGCCGGGATGGAATTGACGGCCACGGAAGCGGTGGCAATGTCGCCGTGTGAGCCACCGGGGATGACCAGGCTAATGTTGGGATGGCCCTTGAGTTCTACAGTGTCAGACGGGTCCTTTGCGCCCACGTACATTTGCAGTTCCATGTAGACGAGCTCTTTGCCTTCGGAGAGCCCGCGAGCGATTTGGTGGACGCCGGCGGCCTGACCGGGGTCGACGGCAAGGAATTCGGTTTGCACGCGTTCGGTGGCAACCTTGGGCTCGATGGTTTCCGTAATTTGATCGACGCGGAGCCCCAAGCTATCCGCGACCATGGCGACGGATTCAGGCAATCCCACATGCTTGATGGTTCCTTCTTTTACCTTGGCGCGAAATTCTTCGACACTCATGCCCGCGCCGATTTTCTTCTGGAGGGGCAGGCGGCGTTTTGAGGCGTCCACAATGCGGACTGCCTTGGCATGCTCGATGCGCTGGGAGACGGCGGCAAGGGTCACCACGAGCTTGTCCATGACGAAACCCGGGTTGACGCCCGTGCCGACGAGAGCGACGCCAGAATCCTTGGCAGCTTTGTCCAGTTGGGCGGAAAGTTCCGGATAAGTGCGGTAAGGATAGGAAAGCTCCTCGCAGGTCGAGACGACGCAAGAACCAACATCCAGGCAGGCCAACAACTGGTCCATTACCTTTGGCAGAGAAGAAGAGGTGGTGTGCATCACCACATCGGCCGACTGATCCAGAACGCCTTTGGCATCGCCTGAGACCCGAATGCCCCACGGCGCATCGGAAGCGCCGACAACGTCGCCGAGATCCCGGCCGATCTTGGAGGGGTCCGTATCGATCGCACCCACGATATCAATGGACTCTTTTTCCCGCAGCAACTTGAGGATCGAGGCGCCGATCGGGCCGATCCCGTATTGGATCGCACGAATTTTCTTTTTCACGGTGATCTCCGTTTCATTCTCGTATGGGAAGATAGACAGCTTGGAATTTCGCTGGGAGCGAACTAACCAGCCTACTGGATTTTGCTGGGGCAATCAATGATTGGGGCGCGCCAATCTGTTGCCGCTTAGTCGCTGGCAACGCATAATGGGGGCTCCCGTAACGTGGATGAAGGGAGGGCTCCGATGCGTGCCGAGAAACTGAGCGAGGCGGAGATTGAAAAGCGGCTGCAGAGCGTAAGAGGTTGGGTCCTGGTCAGCGGCAAACTGCACAAGGAATTCGAATGCAAAGATTTTGTGACCGCCTTCGGGAAGATGACTCAGGTGGCGCTGGTGGCCGAATGGATGAACCACCATCCGGAATGGTTCAATGTTTGGAATAAGGTGAAAATTGATCTGAATACACACAGCGTTCAGGGGATCAGCAATCTAGATTTCCAACTGGCGGAGAAGATCAATGAAATCTTCGGCAGCTAAGGCGGTTGCAACCAAATCAACCAAGCTCTCGTAGAGCTCCTTCGCAGATCGCGAGACACAATCCCGAAGGCAATTCACCGAAACAAGTTGGAAGTGCGCAAGACCGCGGTAGTTGCCTTTTCTGGTTCAAGAAGGAATCCGTCCGAAGGTGAGAGCACAGAATGGGGAGTTGTCCCTTTTTGGTGCACATGATCCTCCTGTTTTTGTCTCTACCTCAGCTTTTGTCAGGGATGAAGGTGCGCACTGAGCAGGGCGGAGTACTGGCTTCGCGGTATGTTGTGTCTCCGGCACTAAAACGTCGCCGATAGAAACCTAAATTCTTGCTCACGTTCCAAAATCTTCTTGACAGCGTTTCTTCAGGGGTCCACACTGCAGTCCCCTTCCAGTAGACGTCGCTGTCTGTAGACAAGTCGGTCGTAGGAAATTCCCCCCTTCCATTTCGTCCGCGCGGCAACTTTTGATCCAGAGAGGTCCCAGGTCATGAAGCTGCGCAGGCTGCAAGTCCTTCTAGCTGACAGTGGATTGAATAAGCCAGGGATGGTGCTGCGCTCGCTGTGTGCTGAGGCGGGCTGCACGTTGGAGGTGAAATATGCGTGGCGGCGCGCAAATTTGGGACACTTAATGACCAACCACTGTCCCAACTTGGCATTCGTCGAACTTTTCCTGCTCCAATCTGCTGCGCTAAAGCAACTGCGCAGTCTCCTCTTGTTCAATCCGGCTGTACCTCTCATTCTTTTTGCCGATTCTGCCGATAGAGAATGTGCGGTGAATTGTCTCTTCAGAGGGGCCACGGTCTCCCTGCCCGGAAAGTACGGGCTCATGCGGCACAGCTCTGAGGCAAGCAGAGTGCAAGGGGTGAAACCCAGCCCACGGAGATCCTTTCAAGGTTTATTACGATGAACACGATCGGATTATTGACTCCCGTTTCGACGGAAACCGCGTCGGAATTGCGAATTCTGGTCCTTGAGCATTCTCTTCAACATTCAAAAAGCATCCTGCAGGAACTGCAAGATGCAGGAATGTGTGTCGAAGCGACCGTCGTGGCGGATCGACCGGAGTTTCTGCAGGCAATTGCCTTCCAGGACTTCTCGGCAATACTCTCCGCACACGAAATTCCGGGTTGGAATGGCATGGAAGCGCTGCGGGAGTTGCGGAAAGCAGGCAAGGACACACCGTTCATCCTGATCACCGATGTTCCCGCAGAAGATGAAGCAGTGGAATTCCTGGAACGGGGTCTGAGCGACTACGTGTTGAAAGATCGGCTGTCGCGTCTGCCAATGACGCTGAAGCGCGCCCTCAAGGAAAAGGAATTGCGCCATGCGAATGACGACGTGAGACGCGCGTTGCTGGAAAGCGAGACGCGGAACCGGGAATTGATCGAGAACTCGGTCTACGGCGTATTCCGAGTTTCTCTTGATGGACTGTTTGTATGCGCAAACCCGGCGATGTTGCGCATTTTGGCCTGTTCTTCGTTGCAAGCACTGCAATCCATGAATCTTTCCACAGACATTTTCCGGTTTCCGGAACACTACATCCGGTTGTTCGCATCGTGCCGCGAGAACGGCCTGATCCAGAGCGCAGAGACCGAGTGGCGGCGCAAGGACGGCGGCCTAGTTTCGGTGAAACTGCACCTGCGTTATCTGTCCGTGCCGGGTGATGCCGACCAGGTGGAAGGCATCGTGGAAGACGTGACGGAGCTGCGAGCTCTCGAGCACCAGTTGCGTCAAGCGCAAAAATTCGAGACTATCGGGCAACTGGCCGGAGGCATTGCGCACGACTTTAACAACGTTGTGGGAGCGATTCTGGGTTGGGCGGAACTCGGATTAGAGGAAAGCCAGTCGCTCCCGGGGATTGCGGAGCGGTTTGCGAGAATCCGCGAGCAGGCCGACCGCGCAGCAACGCTCACTCGCGAGCTCTTAGCTTTTGCCCGGCGACAGACTCTTCAACCATGTGCCGTCGACCTGAACTCCATCATTCGCAACTTGGCCATTTTCCTGGACAAGGTGATTGGCAGTGACATCGAAATCAAGCAGATTTCCGGGAACATCTCTCCGGTGCAAGCCGATCCGACGCAGATCGAGCAAGTGATCATGAACCTGTGCTTAAACGCACGAGACGCGATGCCCAACGGAGGCCGCTTGCTCATTGAAACGGAAATGGCGGAATTGGACGATTCCTACTGCCGTTTCTACCCGTACGTGAGTCCGGGACGCTATGTGGTTTTTTCGGTGGTTGATACGGGAATCGGCATGAGTGCGGAAATTCGCGAGCGGATTTTCGAGCCGTTCTTCACGACAAAACAGAACAGCCGGGGAAGCGGCATGGGCCTGGCGGTCGCATACGGGATCGTCAAGCAGCACGGGGGGTTCATTCATGTTTACAGCGAACCTGGCCAGGGCAGCCTCGTCCGTGTTTATCTCCCGGCAACGAGTTCGCCCCTTCCCGCAGTTGCGGGAAAGAATGGGGAACCTTCACCGAGCATGATACTGGAAGGCACGGAGACAATTCTTCTTGCGGAAGATCACGATTCCATCCGGGAGATGATGCGGCAAGCCCTGGTCCATTTGGGATATCGAGTGCTTTCGGCAGCGAACGGGGAGGAAGCCTTGGAGCTCTGCAATCAGGAGACTCCAGCGCTGGCGATTCTGGATGTGGTGATGCCCCGCATGGGCGGGGTCACAGCGGCTACAGAGCTGCGGAAGCGCTTCCCGACTCTTCCAATCCTTTTTACCAGCGGCTACTCCGAATCTTCGGACCTGAACCTTAGACGAGTCTCCGCCTCCGATTACATCCAGAAGCCGTACAGTCCGACCGGGCTTGGCCGGGCCGTGCGAAGGATCCTGGATTCTCCCCCCGTCGCCGATGCATGAACACCTGAGGGGTCCAAGGCAGGGCTTTGGCAAATCGTAGGACCTTGGCCTCCTGCACGACCCCTGCGTCATTGAGGCGATCCGCAGGCAGACAGAGTTACCGGGTTTTCCAATTGACACCGACTTCGCAGGGTGTTAGAAAGCGCTACAGACAAGCCTTAGTGGTGCGCCTCACCTAGCGGGAGTGCAATGCGACCCAGGAGTGGCGCTCGAGGACTGCCTGGCCAGGCGGAGCCTCGGGAACCTCTAAGCGTTTGTTCGGTAACACCCCACCCCACCCCGGGAGGCGGAAACTCGCCATTTTCGCCTCCCTTTTGTTTGTTCCACAGGCTGTTTGGACCTGCCTGTTGCGCAAGGTAAGCTCTAAACATGAGGAACAGCCCGATTCCGCTGCTGGAAATGAAGAATGTCTCGGCGCTTCGAGGGGAAAACCTGGCCCTGGACCGCATGTCGCTGAGGATCGACGTCGGGGAACATGTGTGCATCTTCGGACCCAACGGATGCGGAAAGTCAACGCTTATCCGCACCATCACGCGCGAGAATTACCCACTGGTGCGAGATGGGTCCTCAATGACGATCTTGGGGCAGAGCTTGTGGAATGTCTTGGAGTTGCGGTCACTACTGGGGATCGTCTCGCCGGACATGCTTGCTGCTTGCACGACCGACGCAAGAGGGCTGGACGTGGTCTTGTCCGGATTTTTCAGCAGCACGCGCATTTTCCCGAATCACGCGCCTCAGGTAGAGCATCGGCGGCGCGCAGAAGCGGCCCTGGAGCGGCTGAATATCGGTTACCTTGCGGAGCGTCCGGTCATGGAAATGTCTTCCGGCGAAGCCAAGAGAACGTTGATTGCGCGCGCACTTGTTCACGAGCCACAAACGCTTCTGTTTGACGAGCCGAGCAACGCGCTGGACATTGCAGGCCAAGTGGGTCTGCGTGAAACCTTGAGGGAACTGGCACGGAGCGGCCTGGGCATCCTGTTGGTGACGCACCACGTTTCCGAGATCATTCCGGAGATTGAACGGGTGGTGCTGCTGCAGCGGGGGAGAGTGGTGGCTGACGGGCCGAAGAGAAACGTCCTTACCGGCAAGCGGCTGAGTCAATTGTTTGGCGTGCCCGTGAAACTCTTCCGCGAGGATGGCTATTTCCACTTGCACGCGTAAAGAAAGAAACTCCTGACCGCATTTGCGAAGGAGAATATCAGCGAGGATCACTCGATGTGCGGGTGATGCGGGTGGGGATAGTTTTCTGCAGCGGCGGCCGCGCTGGGAAAGATCTCCAGGATTTTGTGAAGTTGGGTGAGTTTCAGGCTGGATTCGATCATCCCGGCGCAACCTGCGAGACGCAAGTAGCCCCCGGAGCTCTTCAGGCGGGAATAGCAACGCACGATGGAGCCGATTGCGGCGCTGTCGATATGGGTGACGTCGGAAAGGTCGAAGATTACGAGATTCTCTTTCGAGCTCACGAGAAGTTCCGTTTCGTGCTCAAGGCGGCGGCAATCCGGGCCGGTATGGATGCTGCCCTTCATGTGAAGCACGGCGACGCCCGGTTTAGGAATCGCTTTGTTGAGTTGAAGAATCATGTTGCTACCCTCCGCTAGACGGATTTAGACCCGGACCTGACACCGAGGGAATCACGAAGATTTTACGGGTTCTTCTCCTTCGTACGGGAACTGGCGGATCAGCCGCACGCAGTCGCCCAAGGCATTAAACAGGGTATTTCCCCAGCCGCAGGGAACAAAGGAAGCAGTTTTCTGATTGACGGCTTTGTCCGCTTCCGCAAAGAAGCGCACATGCTGGCCGGGCGGAGGAGCGGCAAATTCCTTGATGGTGATGTTGAAGAGCACATTCCCACACTGCTGATGCTTGAGGAAGGAGAAGTAGTGAAGCTGGGCAAGCTGCTCGGCGGGATTTTCCTGGACGTACATCCAATCCGTCATGCGCGCTCCTTGCCAATCGCGTTTTGCCTGGTGAAAGGTGAATAAAGCAGGGGCATGGTAGGCCAGCAGCACACGCATGTCAACGCCGGGAGAGCCGCAACCTGTAGGGGAGCTGCGCGGTTGGCTAGTTGCAGAGAGATTAGAACCGCGTCCGCGATCGGTACTGTCTGTAGTCCTCGCCGAAGCGTGCTTCGAGAACTTTGGATTCCTGCCTTGCTCGGGTCATTTGCAGCGCGAGGAGGGGAATCAGGGCCAGCAGGAACCAGGGTTTTTCCAGGTACAGAATGATGCCGGCAACTACGCATGACCCGAACAGATAGATGGGATTTCGGATGCGCGAATAGAGACCGTGGGTGATCAGCGTGGTCGCTTGCGGTGTGACAGAAAATGCGTCACCGAGTTGAAGGCGAGCCAGGGTGAGCAAAAAGAGGCTGGGTATCAACAGAACCAAGCCGGCGAGACGCATCGTGGTCCACCTGGGTGGCGGCAGAAGGAACAGCATGGCGGTGATTCCGACGATTGGAACGATGGTAACGATACGGGCGCTGGGTTTCATGACTTATGTGTTTGGAGTTGTAACAAACGCAAGGGTGATGAGTGTTTTTTGCTCGAGGTCGTGGGCTTTGGCGGAGCCGGTGGCCGGGCTTGCGCTGGCGGAGCGCTTCACGGAACGGACGCGGAGATTTTTTGCCTGGGCGATGCGTTCGAGCCGTGGCAAAACGTAGAAGAGTGCGCCCATGTTGGCGGGCTCTTCCTGAACCCAGACGATCTCGCGGGCGTTGGGATGAGCGTCAATGGCAGCGGCGATTTCGATTTTCGGCAACGGATAAAGTTGGTCCAGGAAGAAGACGGCGGTAGAAGTGTCATTGCGGCGGCGGCGCTCGGCGCGAAGTTCATGGCCGACCTTGCCACTCGCGATTAGAATGCTCTGCGCGTCCGTAACTTCGTCATCGGGGATGAGGGTGAGGAAGCGCGGGCGCTCGAAATCCTCGATGGTGGAGGACGCGTCCGGATGGCGCAGCATGCTTTTTGGCGTGAAGACAACCAACGGCTTGCGCCAGAGGCGGCGGGCCTGGCGGCGCAACAAGTGGAAGTACTGCGCGGCGGTGGAAGGCTGGCAGATGTTCATATTGCCTTCGGCCGCGAGTTGCATAAAACGCTCGATGCGCGCGCTGGAGTGCTCCGGGCCCTGACCTTCATAGCCGTGAGGGAGGAGTAGAACGACGCCGGTGGGCAGGCCCCACTTGTCCTCGCTGGCGCTGATGAACTGGTCGATGATGACCTGCGCGCCGTTCACGAAATCGCCGAACTGCGCTTCCCAGAGGACGAGGCCTTCGGGATAGTCGCGCGAGAAGCCGTACTCAAAGCCCAAGCAGGCGGCTTCGGAGAGCGAAGAATTGTGTACTTCGCAGAAAGCTTGGTCCGGCGCGAGATGAGCGAGCGGGAGATACTCCTGCTCGGTCTGCGTGTCGATCAAAACTGCGTGGCGCTGGTTGAAGGTGCCGCGTTGGGAGTCCTGACCGGTAAGGCGCACGGGATTGCCTTCGAGGACCAGTGAGCCGTAAGCGAGCAGTTCGGCGAAGCCGTAGTCAAAGGAACGCTTGCCCTGGCCCATTTCGGAGCGCTGTTCGAGTAATTTCACAATTTTCGGATGGGTGTGGAAGCCGGGTGGGGTGCGCACGAGACCTGTTGCAATCTCTGCGATCTTTTCACGAGACAAGCCGGTATCAACTTCGAAGGCGGGATTGTATTTGCCGTAGTTATATGGCGACCAGTAATCGGGCAGCTTGCGGAGAAGCGGAATTTTCGTAAGCTTAGCCGCTTTGCGTTGCTCTTCCTCGTATTCTTTTTTGATAGCTGCGGCGATGGGCGCGGCATCAATGCCCGTCTGCTGCGCATAGAATTTCCAGAGTTGCGCGTGGTTCTTGATGCGGTCGTAGAGAAGCGGCTGAGTAATGGTGGGGTCATCCACCTCGCTGTGGCCATGACGGCGGTAGCCGATGAGGTCGATGACCACATCGGAGCTGAATTCGGCGCGATATTCCGCTGCGAGACGGCCAACGCGCACGACAGCATAGGGGTCTTCCGCGTTGACATGGAAGATCGGCACGCTCTGGCGGCGGGCGATGCTGGAAGCGTAGCGGGAAGAGTGCTCCTGCACGGGGCGCGTGGTGAAACCAATCAGGTTGTTAACGATGATGTGGATCGAGCCACCTACAGTGTAGGCGGCGAGATCGGCGAGATTGAGGGTTTCCGCCCAGATCCCCTGCCCGGCGAAAGCGGCGTCGCCGTGCATGACAATGCCCCAGACCTTGTTGAGAGTTTCTCGGGAGCGATCGATTTGGGCGCCACGAACGCCGTGGCGGATCTGCTTGGCTCGGGCGCGGCCCATGGCCACGGGGTCCACGGCTTCGAGGTGGCTGGGGTTCGAGACCAGATGAATGTTGAGCTTCTTTCCGGCGGAGGTGGTGTAGACGCCGGTGGCGCCGACGTGATATTTGACGTCGCCCGCACCGAGGACGCTGCGAGGATCTACGTCTTCGAATCCTGCGACCACATCGTGTATGGGCTTGCAGACAATATGCGCCATGACGTTGAGGCGGCCGCGGTGGCTCATCGCCATGACGGAATCGACACCACCCAAATCGCCAGCAGCGTCCAGGACGGAATCGAGCAGAGGAATGAGCGCGGTGTTGCCTTCGAGGGAAAAGCGTTTGCTGCCGAGGTAACGGCTCTGGAGCACCTGCTCGAAGAGATCGGCGCGGACCAGTCGTTCGAGGATTTTCTGTTGGTTGACCTCGAATTCCGGGCCTTCCATGTGCTCGGCGACCCAGTTGCGGCGGTCGAGTTCGGGGATATGAAGAAATTCCACGCCGATAGTGCCGCAGTAGATGCGGCGAGCTGCGTCGGCGAATTCGCCAGAGAGGCCTTCAAGGTCAGCGCACTTCAGGGGAGTGAAATAGCCGAGGGGGTCGAGGTTGGCTTCATAGAAGCCCCAGCGGCGGAAGAGATAGAAGATTCGTTCGCGTTCGGACTGCCCGGCGCCGTTGCGCGCGGGAGACTTCTTTGCATTCTTCGCTGACGGAGCGAGTGTCACACGGTTGGCCATAGCGCGTATCTACAGACCTATTATTTTGCCATAAGCAGGGTCACCTCTGAGGGGAGGCGCCCACAGAAGTCCCAGGTCGCGGCGCAAACGACTTCAACGAATGAGGTTACGAGGGATTTCGACGCGCTCATCCTCGAGAATGGAGCCCAAGCGGCTGATCGAGACCTCTCCATCTCGAGCGATGGCTAGGGCTCTTTGATCGAAACAAGGGTGGCTCGCAAAAATCTCGACGAGCGGGCCCCGTTGAGCAGGGAGTTCGTTGCTTTTGTGCAACCTCGCTAGCGCACGAATGGCAGTTTCAGGGTCTTGCGTGAACTGAACGGCTGCTCGGTCTGCAGCGTATTCCATCCGACGTGAAAACCAGAAGCTCACGATCACAGGTAACACCGTGATTACAAAGCTGAAGATTGCTCGGTACTGGGGCCTAACAGGAGCCAGAAGAAATAGTATTAGTGCCAAAAAAGGGTACACCGCGAGAATCATCATCAATTGCTTGCGACCGTGCTTGAGCTTCAGGTGCGCGAGTTCGTGAGCGATAACGAATTTGCTCTGGTCTCGCGTCAAATACTTCCCCAGATTATCGGTAAGGCCGATTGCGTCTCCGGTGCCGAAAGCGTTCGTGAGGTGTCCTTTACCCGCTGGCACGATGAAGACTCGCCTAAGTCTAATGCTCATCTCCTGGGCAGTAGCGAGTGCACGATTCCGGGTTTCCCCTGTCTTCAGGAAGTTGAATCTCATCCCGTCTGCCCATCTGGAGAATCCTGTTCCGACCTTCGCGACGATGCCCGCCGCAATGAGCCAAGCGGTGCTCCAGAGGTTCCGCTCCATGAGACCGTGGCAGCCGACGGCAAGCGCCAAAAGAGGAATGACCAAAGCGACTATCTTCCACCCAGCTCTCCACACGATGTTCAGCCTTGACCATCGCAGCTTCAGGAGCTTTCGATCGAAGCCATAACAAATAGCGAGAAACAGTCCCAGACTCAGAACTGGCAGAGTCCAAAAGAGTGGAGATTGAATTCGGGGAACGCCTCGTAGTTCGGAGATCGCCCACCACGCTGCGATAGTGGCTGTTAGAATTAGGCGACCGGGTTCCCGGAATCGGGACCAGATGCTTCTTCCCGAGTTTTCCTGATCTCGTAACGCAATTGTTCCAAACCAAAAAGCCGTGACAATCGGAATTAGCAAGACCATTCCCGAAACTAATTGAGAAGAGCTTGGATTCCACCCGCTTAAAATCGCCGTTGGTGTCGCCATCAAAGCAAGTGTAGCTTACATTTTCAACTGATGGATGTGATCGTCGGAAACTGGATCTTCAGAGGTGCTGAACGGCCTTTTGCAGCGCAGTCGCGATTTCGGCGGGAGGGGTGTCGGGCTGGAAAGTGACGGGGGCGCCGATGTGGACGGTGAGTTCGCCGAAGTGGGCGAGGCGGCGACGCTCCTGCTTCATCTGCCAGACGCCTTCGAGACGCATGGGGACGATGGGGATGCGAAGGTTCTGGGCGAGGAGGCCGATGCCGGATTGGAAAGGGACCATTTCGGCGGAGTCGCGGTCGTTGATAACGCCTTCGGGGAAAACGAGAAGGCTGTAGCCGCGATCAATAGTTTCGCCGGCGAAGCGGAAGCTCTCGCGGAAGCCGGAGAACTGCGGCAGAGGAAAAACATTAAAGAGCGAGACGACGAGGAAGTAATTAAGACGCCAGAGCCAGCGCTTGGCGAAGAACCATTCGCGGGGAGGGTGTCGGTAGGCCTGCAGGTTCTCACCGCCCATGGCTGCGGCGAGCCGATGACGAAAACGGGCGGGCAGAGAAAAGAGAATCAGGCCGATGTCGGCGCGACGAGTGGTGTGATTGGCGACGAAGAGAGCAGGACCTTTGAGATTGGCGAGATGTTCGCGGCCACGAATGCGCGGATGCGCAAGCAGAACGGTGGCTGGCCAGGTCAGAGCGTAATAGACAAACAGACGGAAGAGTCGAACGGGAACGCGCTGGGTCCAGCGAGGATAGACGTAGTCCGAACGGCGTGCGGAGGGCTGTGTGAGTAACTGCTGGATTTCCGCGACGGATTGCGCATTTGCGAACTGGGTTTCGTTGATCTCGACGTTGTAACGGTGTTCGAGAGAGGAAAGAAGCTCGACACGGTCGAGAGAGGACAGGTCCCTCAAGGAGGAAGGCAAGGAGGTGGATGAAGTAGAGGAGGTAGAAGAGAAAAGCAGATCCCTCGCGCTGCTCGGGATGACAAGTTCATTAGTGCCGCGGAGGAGTCCCGTGGCGCGGGAGGAGATGAGCGCGAGGCGAGGCTTGCCCGTAGGCGTGCGAGGGAAGTCGGGGTCGGGCCAGACAACGAAGCGGCGGATGCGTTGGTGGTCGGCAAGGAACACGTTGGCAGCCGCGACGGCGGCACGGGCTACTTCCGCGGAAGCCGGCGAGGAGAGATTCCTTGCTTCACTCCCTTCGCTTCCGCTCAGGGCGGGCGGGATGACGTGATCGCGTACGAGGAGGACGGCGCAGGGTTCGGCGTTTCCTTCGATGGCGAGGGGAATGATCACGACGTCGCGGATTGACGGCTGTTTGCGGAGCGCGGTTTCTAGGTCCTCGGGATGAACATTCAAGCCGGCGGGCGTGACAATAATGCCCTTCTTGCGGCCGCGAAAACGGAGATTGCCCTGCGAATCAATTTCACCGAGGTCGCCGGTGCGCAGCCAACCACCGTTCTCATCCACCGCTGGCCGAAAGGCGCCCTTCTCCCAGTAACTGGAGGAAACGTTCTCGCCGCGCACAAGGATCTCGCCATCTTCGGCAAAGCGAAATTCCCGGCCAGGGAGAACCTTGCCCACGCTGCCCTCGGCGGCGCGGAAAGGATGATTCAGGCTGATGAGGGAGGCGGTTTCCGTCATGCCGTAGCCCTGAACGACGGCATAGCCGATGCGTTTAAAGAATTCTTCTGTCTCTGGAGAAAGGGCCGCGCCTCCGGAAATGAAGGCCCAAAATCTCCAGCCAAGGCGCGCGTGCAGTCGGCGAAAGCGCCAGGCGCGGCGAAGGAAGGGTTCGCCCTTTGCAGCCGTGTAGGATTTTGTGAACCAGTCACGCCAACCTCGGGAATCGATGTCGCGCTCCAACGCGTTGCGCAAACTATCAACCATGCGAGGCACGACGATCAGGGCGGTGGCGCGTTCACGCTTAATGGTTCTAAGGATATCGTGCGGCAGCGCCGAATTCTCGAAGACGACCGTAGCCCCGATCGAGGGTGGAACAAAGAGAGCCATGAATTGGCCGAAAACGTGACTCAGCGGGACGACAGATACGAAGCGGAGGGGATGCATCCATCTCTCGTATTTGCGATAGGGCTTGATGCCCTGTTCGAGAGGCTCGAGATTTGCGAGGAAGTTCCCGTGAGTCAAGACGACGCCACGCGGCTCGCTGGTTGTGCCGGAAGTGAACAGAATTTCAGCGATGTCGCTGCGCATCGCACGATCAATCCTCGCGATGAAGGCACTTACGGGTTGCTCGGGGATATCCGAAACCTGTTGAACCTCGTTAAAGACGAGCGATGGCGGTCCACCCGAAAGGGCTGGCTGGCCTCTGTCGCTCAGGACGAGTTTTGCGTCTGCATCGCGAACCACCCGCTGGACGAAATCTGGGCTTCCGCCAGCATCCATTGGAACAGCAACAGCGCCGCGAAGGAGAATTGCCCAGAAACAAGACACCCACTCCGCAGAGTTCGGCCCCCAAAGGAGGATGCGGTCACCCGGACGGACACCCCTTGCGGCGAGCGAGTCACTCC
This sequence comes from Candidatus Limnocylindrales bacterium, assembly GCA_035623175.1. Taxonomy (GTDB): domain Bacteria; phylum Acidobacteriota; class Terriglobia; order Acidiferrales; family UBA7541; genus Acidiferrum. The sequence continues at coordinate 48,360 of DASPTY010000117.1, forward strand.
AGAACGACGCCTGCGCCGATAGTTCCGCGTATGTCATCTTTTGGCGACGGTAGCCGCGTGTTTCGACGACAGCCGTATCACGGCCTATGCGCACGAAATCCTTGAAAAGAGTGAGCAAGTTGAGCCGTGTCATGAGTTAGGTGCGCTCCACCCAGGCTGGGTTCATCATACGCCGGTTGGAAAGAGGGCAACGGGTCGCCATTTGACCCTTGGAGGAGCACGACGGTTGCCAGCTAAGCAGCTTGATCCGCATCCACATAGGGAGTGCGCAGGGACAGGGACAGAATCTTAGGGTTCCGGGAAATGGCGCTGGTCGGTTAAACTAGAGTTTCGGGGGCTGGGGTTCCCGCATCAAACGTCGAGGAAAAGGACCAAAGGGGAAAGAATGCCTGTACCGGTTTCCCAAGCGTGGACGGTAGCGAGTTACGTCCTAAAACAAAAACTGAAGGGCCGCAAACAGTACCCGTTGGTGCTGATGCTGGAGCCGTTGTACCGCTGCAACCTAGCGTGCGCGGGCTGTGGAAAAATCCAGTATCCGGCGCATATATTAAAGCGCGAGCTTTCACCGGAGGAGTGTCTTAAGGCGGTGGATGAATGTGGCGTGCCCACCGTGGCGATTCCAGGCGGCGAGCCACTGATGCACTCGCAGATCGAGAAGATTGTGGAAGGGTTGGTGGCGAGAAAGAAGTACATCTATCTGTGCACGAACGCGCTGCTGCTGAAGGAAAAGCTGGATTTGTTCAAGCCGAGCAAATACTTGACGTTCTCCGTGCATGTGGACGGGCAGAAAGACCATCACGATTTTTCGGTGTGCCGCGAGGGCGGTTACGACCTTGCAGTGGAAGGAATTCGTGAGGCTGTGAAGCGCGGCTTCCGCGTGACCACAAACACGACGCTATTTGATGGCGCGGATCCGAAGAGCGTGCGGGCGTTTTTCGACGAAATGATGGAGCTCGGAGTTGAAGGGATGATGCTCTCGCCTGGCTACTCCTACGATAAGGCGCCCGACCAGAAGCACTTCCTGGGGCGCGCGCGCACCAGGCGCCTGTTTCGCGCGATCCTGTCCAACCGCAGCCCAAAGTGGCAGTTCAACCAATCCATGCTTTTCCTAGAGTTTCTGATGGGGAAACGGGATTTCCGTTGCACGCCGTGGGGAATGCCTACCTATTCGATTTTTGGCTGGCAGAAACCGTGCTATTTGCTCCAAGACGGCTACGCGGACTCGTTTCATGAATTGATGGTGGAAACGGAATGGTCGAAATACGGAACGGAATCCGGGAACCCGAAATGCGCAAACTGCATGGTGCACAGCGGCTACGAAGCGTCCGGGGTGGATTACACGTTCAGCTCGCTGAAGGGGCTGTGGGAAACCGCGAAGGCCACGCTGTTTACGAAGAATGAGGATGACGAAGCCCTGCGGATGTTGAACGAACCAGCGAAGCCAGTGCATTCCTATAATCCTCTGGTGCAAATCAACGCCAATTCCAAGAAGCTTGAGGAGACACGGGCGTGACCGGGCCACGTCACGCCGACCGTCCCGAGCACACGCTACATCCCGATTATCTGGAGGTTGCGCCGGGCACGGCTCACGAAACTCTTCAGGGGTGGATTCCCGAGCTTGCCACGGAGAATGAGCTCCGTGAGGCATTAGAGAAGGCGTTTGATTATCGGGGAGACGTGGCTGTAACACGCAAAGACGGTTCAAAAGTGGAGGGTTACATCTTTGATCGTATCGCCGGTGCGAGCCTTTCATCCTCATTCGTACGGATTCTCCCCAGAGACTCGAATCAGCGTGTCAAAATTGCCTACTCTGAGATTACAGCCCTCGTGTTCACGGGAAGGGACACCGCCGCCGGGAAAAGCTGGGAGGCCTGGGTAAAGAAATACTGGGAAAAGAAGGAACGGGGTGAAGAAAACCTCAGTTTGCAGCCAGATTCGCTGGAAGAGTGAGAGGCCGCCCGGGGTGACGCTCTAATAGGCGGATTTTAGATAACCTCTTTAGAATCAATCAAATGTAAAATATGGGCACTTTTGAGCCTGTTCCACTCGGTTCTGGACAATAAGCCCTTATCTGTGATAGTCTTAGGTATAGCGTTTGTTGCTCTTGTACTACCTTTTGACTCGTTCAGGGGGCTGCGAGAACAAACTCGCAGCCTTTTTTTTCGGGGCTGGAGGCAATCCCAGAACTTGGGAGACCGAATTCTGGGTCCAAGAGGGGCAAAGCAATTTCAATATCGAGGTTCTGAAGTGAAGGAACAAGGAACAGTGAAGTGGTTCAATGCTTCGAAGGGCTACGGGTTCATCCAACGCCAGACCGGGGAAGATGTCTTTGTGCACTTCTCCGCCATTCAAATGGACGGATACAAGTCCCTGAATGAAGGTCAAGCGGTGGAATTCGAAGTAAAGAAGGGCCCGAAGGGCCTTCAGGCGGAGAACGTTACAAGCCTCTAGCCTGTAGATTGGGGAGGTCCCCGAGGGGTCGGGGACCTCTCACGAAAGACATTCCGCAGAGACTCAAAAAACAGAGAGTGGTTCAAGGAGGAAGTTGTGCAAGTAATGCAGGAAGGCCAGACCATCAAGCATGAGATTTTCGGCCTTGGCATCGTGACCGCATCCGATCCCGAGCGGACCGCCATCGATTTTGACGACCACGGCCCCAAGTTGTTCGTGACCAGCATTTTGACGGCGGAACTGATCGGCGAAGCTCCGGCAACCCCACCGAAAACCAAGCGCCGCCGGAAAGCGTCCACCGCGGCGAGGGCCGCCAAGAAAGCAGCCGCGGCCGCGAAGTAAGCCTTACTTCCTAAAGTAACCCTGTAAGCTGCGCCAGAAGTGGCGCAGGGGTGTGTCCTCTTGTTTCGCTGCCCTTATGCTTTACAATCTGGAGCCGCCGTTAGGGTGGTAGCTGACGGATTCGCAGCGGCGGAAAGAAAATTGTTCACGCCGGGCTGGCGGGGAGCTACATTACGTTTACTTACGGGGACATCGGGGTCGTAAATTTCTAAGCGACTCGGAGCTGCCGATGAACATTCCAGCGAAACGATTCCTTGAAAAGTTGGGGTTAGTCTTGCTGTTGATGTCGGCTGGTGTTTCTGGCTTGAGCGCTCAAACACCCGGCGTCACGGACAAGGAGATTGTGATCGGTTCTTGCGCCGCATTGGAAGGACCATCCAGTTTCCTGGGCCGGGAAACTGTGATCGGCGCGGAAACTTACTTTGAACTGGTGAACGAGGAAGGCGGAGTACACGGGCGAAGGCTGCGTCTGGTTTCCGCCGACGATAGCTACGACCCGGCGAAGACGCAGGCGTGCTGGGACAAACTGATGGCGCAGAAGGTGTTCGCGATGGGGTTCTTCGTCGGCACACCCACGGCAGTGAAGTACGTGCCACTCGCGGAGAGCAACGAAGTGCCGCTCATCGGCTTGTTCACCGGAGCGCAGACCCTGTATACACCGGTGCGTAGGTGGGTGATCAATGTACGCGCATCGTATTTCGACGAGACCCGAGAGCAAGTGGAAGGACTCTGGAACGCGCTCCATTACCGGAAGATTGGAGTGATTTACCCGGAAGATGCGTTTGGGAACACCGTATTGCAAGGGGTCGAGGCTGCGCTGAAATTAAATGGATCAGAGCCGATCGCGAAGGCTTCCTACGTTCGACAAACAACTCAGGTGGGAGACGCGATCGACAGAGTCAGGGCGGCGAATCCTGACGCGGTTGTGGTGGTGGGGCCATCGAATACGGTGGCTCCCATTCTGAAGCAGGCCCATGCGAAAGGTTGGAAACCGTTGTTTGTCACGGTGTCTTTCGTGGGTACCGATGAACTGATCCAGGAAGCAGGCCCCGACGCAGAGGGTACAGTCATCACCCAGGTGGTGCCTCCCTATTTCCTCACGGACATGAAGACGGTGGCGCTGTACCGGCGTGCGTTGCAGAAGTTCATGCCCAGTTCGCGTCCGAACTTCGTCAGTCTTGAGGGATTTGTGGATGCAATGGTCATGGTTGAGGGGCTGAAAAGGGCCGGCAAAGAACCGACCCGTGAAGGGCTTATCCGAGCGATTGAATCTATCCACGATCTGGACGTCGGCCTGGGGACACAACTGAAGCTGGATTATTCGGCGAAGGATCACAAAGGGTTTGACCACGTGATCCCAACCGTGGTGCGCGGGGGCAGAGCCGTGCCGTTCACGGATTGGAGCGTTGTTACGCAGAAGTGAGCGGTCTAGGGAACACCGCTTTCCCACGGGTGCCTATTGGCGGATCGCAGCTTCGGCCTGGTCGAAGGCGTGGTAAGAAGAGCGCACCAGCGGGCCGGCTTCCACGTGCTTGAAACCTATCTGCTCTCCAAAGCGCTTGTACTCAGCAAACTCGTCGGGATGAACGAAGCGAATCACGGGTAGGTGATCGCGGGTAGGCTGCAAGTATTGGCCCAGCGTAAGGATGTCTGTACCCTGAGCTACCAAATCTTGCATCGTGACAAGAACTTCCTCTTTTTCTTCCCCGATACCCAGCATCATCCCCGTTTTTGTAGGGACATCGGGATGAGTCTGCTTTGAACGACGAAGTAATTCCAGAGAACGCTCGTAAAGCGCGCCCTTACGGACCAGGCGATAGAGGCGGGGAACGGTCTCCGTGTTGTGGTTCAAAATATCCGGCTTCGCCGCAAGGACGGTTTCAAGGGCATTCCAGTCACCCCGAAAATCGGGAATCAGAACTTCCACCTTACAGCCGGGGATGCGGTTGCGAATTTCGAGGATGGTGCGGGAAAAGATGTGAGCGCCGCCGTCGGGCTGGTCATCGCGATTGACACTAGTCACCACGACGTACCGCAGGCCCATGTTCGCGGCCGCTTCGGCAACGCGCAAAGGCTCGTCCTCGTCCGGCGGGCCGACAGGCCTACCGGAGGGTACGGCACAGAAACTGCACGCGCGCGTGCAAATATCCCCAAGAATCATGAACGTTGCGGTGCCGTGTTCCCAACACTCCCCCATGTTGGGGCACCTGGCTGACTCGCAGACGGTGTGGAGATCCAGAGTGCGCATGATGCGCTTCAGGCTCTGGTGGCGCTCGCCACCGAAGAATCTCACTCGCAGCCAGTCCGGGCGCGGATGGGCATCCGGCGGAGACACAGGAGGTATGGCGCCGTTGGAGATGATGTTGAAAGGAGAAGCCATTTAAGGAAACCGAAGCCCTAATCTTACGCGGGTCTTTCCTACCTTACAAATCCGGCTATTGGGCTATTTTCAGTTCCGCGACACGGCCACGAGTGGGAAATTTCTGGAATAATCCGGGACCGCCGAGGAGGTGGAAGGTGAAAGGGCCAAGGACAGAGATGCCAACGAGGCAAGAGAGACAATCAGAAAAAGGTGCCGCATAACTATGCCCGCCTCCGAGTCCGGAGGAGAGCTTACAACAGCAAGGAAGTTGAGCCTAGAGCGGCTGGCGAGAGGAGCGAACGAAATCGCGAAGTACGGTAACGTTGGGGCCGTAAGCGCCGATGCGGCCGGCGTCCACGGGGAGGCCGAGGCGCTCGGCAAGATCCAGATCCACGCCGGCGTCATCCAATTCGGACAAGCTGAAGCCCGCGGCAGGTTGTACGCGGTTCATACCGGAAGGATACACGGGCCGCGGCGGGCGATGGCGCTGCCAGGGGCGGCGCGCCAGTTCATAAAACTGCTTCCAATCGCGTTTGTGCCAAGTGTGCATCGCTCGTTCTATTCCTGCGTTATTCGTTAGATGCCACAGGAGCAAGGCGGGTTCACTCGACCTGAAGGCATCTACCTCTTCCGCTGCACCGGAACACCGGCGCTAGCTGCACTACTCATATACTCCAGGCTGGAGCGAGCGAAGAATTTTCTTCGCCTGGTGTTTCAAACACGTCAACTCAAGTAAGGTTTCGGGCACCTTTTTGGTTTGGAGCGAGATCCCAAAACCCGGGAGCCAGGGCGGGAAGGACCGCTGAGTGGAGAGGCCCCCGTTGCAATCGGGCCGGATAGTACACGCAAGACGAGAGAATGGCCAGCAAATTTTGAGTGGGCTGTGAATTTCGTCGCAGGACTCAAGAGATTTGCAGAGAAACCAGACATGTAGCCCGCGTTGGGCTGCCGGACAGGAACATGTGCTTCGGGCACATGGGCGATTGGCCCGAAGCACGGAACAGGAGAGGAGAAACAGGGAGAAGGTGTCCTACCAGCGGTTGCCTCGATCGCCTCGGTCTCCGCGGTCTCCCCGATCGCCACCGCGTCCACCGCCACGATTGCCGCGATCACCTCCGCGGCCGCCACCGCCATAACCACCGCGTCCACCGCCGCCACCGGACCGTTCCGTCTGGGGGCGGGCTTCGTTGACAACGAGGTTTCGGCCACCAAAATTCTGACCGTTGAGGCTGGTGATCGCGCGATCTGCGTCTTCATCGCTGGCGATCTCGATGAAGGCAAAGCCGCGGGACTGCCCCGTGAAGCGGTCGCGAATCAGACTGATTGCGGAAGGTGCGACTCCCAACTGACCAAACCACTCTTGCAACTGCTCTTCCGATGCGCTGAACGGAAGATTACCGACGTAAAGCTTCTTCACCTGCGAACTCCTTCTGCCCGGAACCGAAAACACGAGTTGCGGAGCGCACTGAAGATTCCTTGTCCGCCAAAGGGGCTAGCCGAAGGCATGCCGCGGTGGGCGGGAGGGTCGTCAGTGGTCCCGTGCATGGTCTCGAAAATTGACTGGTTTTGCAACCTAAATTCTCCGAGGCGGGGATGGGGTCCGGACTCGCTCTGGGACTCGCGCCGCCCGTTCCAGTGATGATAGGATGCGCGGCCAAGGTCCCCCAGGAGGTATTCATGCGCGGCACAATGATGGATTTTCCCCTGGTCTTGCCGGTGGTGCTGGAGCGCGCTGGCAAGCTGTTTGGTGACATTGAAATCATCTGGCACCGGCCGGATAAGACGGCCGTGCGCTCGACGTACCGGGATTTCGTCGAGCGCGCCCGCCGAGTGTCGAACGCCCTGCTGAAGCTGGGCCTGCGCCGGGGCGACCGTGTCGCTACCATGCTCTGGAACCATTGCACTCACTTGGAAGCCTTCTTTGGAGTGCCCTGCGCCGGGGGAATTTTGCACGCCCTGAATCTCCGTCTACACCCTCACGAGATTGCAAAAATCGCGAACCACGCCGAGGATCGCTTTCTGATCGTGGACGACGTTCTGCTACCCCTCTACGAGAAATTCCGAGCGGACGTTAGGTTTGAGGCGGTTATTGTTGTCCCCTACGGAAGTTCACACGTGCCCGAGGGCTTTCTGAACTTCGAGGAGTTTCTCGAACAAGGAAAGGGCCAATTTCGATATCCAGACATAGACGAAAACGATGGCGCGTCCATGTGCTTTACCTCCGGAACGACGGGCTTCTCGCAGGGCGTTATTTACACCCATCGCTCTTTGGTCTTGCACTCGATGGCTGAAGCCATGGTGGACGCCTTTGCGCTGAGTCATCACGACACCATCATGCCTCTTGCGCCCATGTTCCACGCGAATGCTTGGGGAGTGCCGTACACCGCCGTAATGACCGGCACAAAGATGGTCATGGTAGGGCCGGTGGTCGAAGCGGAGTTCGTTCTGGACACCCTCCTGAAGGAGCGGGTCACGGTTGCCAACGCCGTGCCGACGGTGTGGATCAACGTGCTTGAAGCTCTGGAGAAGTATCCAGGCCGCTGGAAGTTCGAGAAGCCGGTACGGGTGGTGAGCGGGGGAACCGCGCCACCGGTCGAATTGATGCGGCGGCTGGACCGTCATGGCATCCGCATTCTCCATCTTTGGGGCATGACGGAGACGTCGCCGCTTGCGACCACCGGTCATTTGAAGTCGAGGATGAAGGGCTGGTCTGAGGAGCAGCAATATCAGATCCGCGCGAAACAAGGTTGGCCCGTGCCACTCATCGATTTGCGTGTCATGCGGCCAGAAGGAGAAGCCCAGTGGGATGGCGTTACACCCGGGGAAATCGAGATACGCGGCCCGTGGGTGGCGGGCCAGTATTATAAAGCGCCGGACCAGGCGCACAAATGGACTGAGGATGGCTGGTTCCGCACGGGCGATGTAGGCACCATCGATGCGGACGGGATTATGAAGATTGTGGACCGCGCCAAGGATCTCGTGAAGTCTGGCGGGGAATGGATCAGTTCAGTGGACCTGGAAAACGCGTTGATGGGACACCCCGCGGTGAAGGAAGCGTGCGTCGTGGGGATTCCTCATCCGAAGTGGCAGGAGCGTCCGCTGGCGGCGGTGGTGCTGCGGGATGGGATTAAAGTCAGCGGTGACGACTTGCGGGAATTTCTGGCTAGAGATTTTGCGAAGTGGCAGCTTCCGGACGCTTTTGTATTTGTTGAGGCGATCCCGCGAACAAGTGTCGGTAAATTCAAGAAGACGGCAGTGCGCGAACAGTTCGCCAACTGGAATTGGGATTAGTTGCTGACCGCGCCGGAAAGAGCGCACAATCGGGCATGAAGAAAGCACTTTGGAGCGCGCTGATTGTTCTGATCGCGCTGATCCTGGTCCCTGTACTGGCCGTTCCTCCTGTCATTGAGTCAGCACTCAATCGCGTTTCGTCTGCTTCAACCACCCCTCCTTCAGCAAATGCCCAGGAATTGCATGCCAGTCTTCGCATCGTGGACCTGCACGCGGACACGCTGTTGTGGGGTAGGGACCTTCTGAGACGCAGCCAGCGGGGACATGTGGATGTGCCGAGGCTAATTGCAGGAAATGTAGCGCTCCAAGTCTTCACGGCGGTGACCAAGACTCCGCGCGGTCTGAACTATGAAAGAAATGACGCGAATTCCGACAACATTATCTGGTTGGCGCTGATACAGCGCTGGCCGCCGCGCACTTGGGGGAGTCTAACGGAGCGAGCTTTATATCTCGCAAAGCGGTTCGATGCGGCGGTAGCGAGCTCGAACGGCACTCTGGTGGCCATCCGAACTTCCCGGGAGCTGTCCGCGCACCTGCGAAGGAGAGAAAAGGAAAGAGGGATCACAGCGGGAATTCTTGGAATTGAGGGCGCACAGGCCCTGGACGGGAAGCTCGAAAATCTGGATCGCCTCTATAACGCAGGATACCGGTATATCTCTTTGACCCATTTCTTCGATGATGAATTTGCAGGCTCGTCGGCAGGAGTTGCGAAAGGAGGACTTACGC
>DASPTY010000118.1:0-16562 GCA_035623175.1 Candidatus Limnocylindrales bacterium
ACTCTTACGAATCCCAATCCCACTGTATACAACGTCGCTGCTCAAACGCCCAGTGCTTCGAACGACAATTGTTTGGGGTCCAGCTATTGCGTCGATGCTGTTTTTCAGAATCAGACAGGCCAGACTCTGACCAGCCTGACCATGTTCTTTTCCGCTACTGCAAACCCAGGCCTGACTTTCACCTGCGGTGACATGACCCAGGCTTCCTTTTTCGACGTCTGCACACCTCTTACTGTGACCGGGGGGCAGGAGCTCATCTTCTCGGCCGACGGGGAGAATGGCTTCAACGGGGTCGCCCCTGCGACGCAGCAGTGTGTCCCGGACAGCGTGGTTGACTATTACGAGGCCTTGATTCTTGGCCCGAGTTGGTGCACATGTCTAGATCCGGATGACTATCAGTTCGTCGGCGGGGAATTCGGGATCTTGCTCTATGGCACAGATGTTTCAGCGACCACTCACGTGACCGAGCAGGCCGTTACGGCCCCAGAACCCGGCGCTGGCCTGATGGTTATTATTGGTGCCCTTGTCTTCGGTGTCCTCAGTCTAGTTCGCCGCGCCGTTTAATCCCACCGACCATTGCGCGGTCATATCCCAGGGATTGCTTGGGAACAATTTACTTGCTTTCTTACCTTTTTCTGCCTGGTGATGGAGTAGGATTGAGCGCTCTCGCTTCTCCCGCTCTTGCTGGTTGGATGAGGATTCACCTACAGTTTATCGAAGGACTCAGCAGCTTACTTCTTCTTAGACTCGTACTTCTTCATTAATTCCTGGTAGTCCGTTCGCTTCCGCAACGAATCCAGTTCTGGATCTGATTCGATCGTGGCGGTCGTCAAGCCCAGCTGCAGACCCTTCTTCAAGTCCACAATGGCTTCCTCGGGGCGATTGCTGAGCGCGTGAACCTCGGCCGACGTGAAAATGAGATCAACGGAGGATGGATCGAACCCTCGCGCGCGTTGCACAAATTCCATGGCTTGGCCCGCGTCTCCCTTTTTCGCGTAATACAGCGCCAGATTGCCCATGGTTGCCGCACTCCGCGGATTCACTTGCAGGGCTTTGAAAGCGAGCCCAATGGCCTTGTCGTAAATTCCCTTGGCCTTGTCTAATTGCCCAGCCGCTCGGTAGGCGTCCGCCAGATTGCCCATCATTGTTTCATCGTTGGGATTCAATTCCACGGCCTTCTCGAATTGCTTCACTGAGTCTTCGTAGCGATGCAAGTAGAAATACGAAGTGCCCAGGTTGGACATGACCTGGGGTTGTGGGTTTAGTTTTAGCGCGGTCTCCAACGGTGCGATGCTCTCCTCGTAGCGTCCCATGGATAGATAAGCTAAACCGAGGTTAGCGAAGCCGATATAGTTTTGTGGCTCCACCTGCGTTACCTGCTGCAAGTACTTCAGCGCCTTGTCGTAGTTTCCCATCCTAAGATATGCATTTCCCAGAGCATTCAGGTTCACCCAGTAGTAAGGATTGAGCTCCGCCGCCTTTTCTAACGCTCGAATGGCTTGTTCCTTTTGGCCGGCCGCAAGATAGACGTTCCCGAGTCGGCGGTACCCTTCATCAGAATTGGGCGCCAATTCCAACGCGCGTTTCACTTCCGAAACAGCTTGTGTCGTCTGTCCGGTTGCTGCGTATACCGCCCCAAGCGAAAAGTGCACCTCGGGAAGCTTGTCGTTAAGCGCTTGAGCCTGCTTTGCCGCGGCCAACGCCTTATCGGTCCAGAGGCTGCGTTTGTCGTCCTCATACATGCGTACGCTGGCGTCGGCTAATCCCGTGTACGCCAGGGCAAATCTCGGGTCCTTGCGCAGCGCGCCGGTGAAGTAATCGATGGCCGACTGAATGCTTTTCACATCCAAGTTGCCCCGCATCGCGTTACGGCCACGCAAATAAGAATCGTAAGCATCGACGTTGTCGGTGGGGTGAGCGGTCCCGGCGGCAAGTTCCTCCACGGATCTACTTGCCACCAGCGCATCAGCCAGGTTCCCGTAAATCTTGTCCTCCATCGTCAGGAGATCGCCGGGGACGCCGGAGAACTCCTCGTTCCAAAGGGTCTTGCTCTCGACAACATTTTCGAGTTTCACCGTGATGCGCAATTGGTCCGCAGTGCCCTGCACCGTGCCTTGCACGACCAGGTTCGCACCTAGTTTCTTTGCGATCTGGGGGAGCGGCGCTTTGGTGTCCACTTTTCCGGATTCGTCAGCTGAAGCCACGTGGACTTCCTTGAGTTGGAAGAGTTTCGCGGACAACGCTTCGCTCAGTCCGTCGGCGACGTATCCAACCGTCGAGGCGTCCCCCAGCACACGGAACGGCAAAACTGCAACATACTTCCCTTGGCTTAGGGGTGGCAATCCTTTCACTGCCTCATCGATCGCAGCCCCGTTCTCAGAAGCAGGTTTCAACACCAAGTGGCGAGTTGTTGGAACCGCAAAGAACAGCCCTGCAAGAAGCAAGCCGCCACCCGCGATATAGAGCCAGAGCGGAGGCTTAGCCGGGAGCGTAATTTGTACCGACCGACTCGCCGCCGATGCTGAGGCAGTGCGATACATCGAGGTCGTGGACATCTCCGGCCCTCGATGCAGATCAATGTCCGTCAAAATCTCCCTGGCGGTCTGATAGCGCTCGGCCGGATCGCGTTCCAGGCAGTGCATAATGATGCGCGCCACGTCATCCGGAATGTTTGGGTTCACTTCTGTGATGTTCTTAGGCACTTCCTTGACCCGCTGGTACATCACTTGCCAGGTGGAATCTCCACTGAACGGCATTTCGCCCGAAACCATTTCATAGAGAACAAGCCCCAAGGAATAGAGATCGCTGCGGGAGTCCACTTGCTTGCCTTCCACCTGTTCCGGGGACATGTAGCGCGGGGTTCCGACGAAAGCTCCCGTGCGCGTCATGCCCATTTTCGCGGTCTCGAGCGACGTGGCCAGGCCGAAGTCAGAGACGTACGCATGGTCGTTTTTTCCGACCAAGACGTTATGAGGTTTGAAATCGCGGTGCACGACTCCTTCGGCGTGTGCCGCCTCCAGCGCCTCGCACATCTGCCGTCCCAGCTTCATCGCGCGATCCAGGGGGAATGGGCCGTTCTCCTTCAGCAGTTGGTGCAAATCCTTGCCCTCGATGAAGGCCATGGTGATATATTTCACGCCCTCGTAATCACTCAGGTCATGGATGCGAAGGACATTGCGATGAGAGATTTTGCTGGCAAGAAGAAGTTCCTGCTTGAAGCGCAAAACCACTTTCGGATCGCGGGTGAGTTCCGGCAGCAGAATTTTGAGGGCGACGGTGCGCTCTAGCTCCTTGTCGTAGGCTTTGTAGACCTTGCCCATTCCGCCTTCACCCAGGAGCTGTTCGATCCGGAACCGGGGGCCAAAATCCATGCCTGGCTCGAGCCCACCAGAGAAATAGGAACCGCTGCCGCTTACGCGGCTCTGGGAGGAAGAGGTAGCCGGTGTGGGACTTGAAAGGCTCTCTCCCCCACCAAAAAGCGTGCCGGCCTCCATCTCCTCCTTTGAAAAATAGTCGATTCCGCCCGCCCCCGATGGAGTCTTGCTGATGACCTGGGCATCCTTGGAGTCTTCCCGTTTTGTTGCGGTTCCCCCGGCGCCGAAACTGCCTCTGCCGGGCCCGCCCGGGCTCGGACCCTGATCCCTGCTGACATGATCCTGTGGTTTTCCCTCGGGAGGGAGCGAGCCGTGGTCCAGATGGTCGAAGGTCTTGTCGTCGTCCGGGCGAGGAAGGGCCTTACCGCAATTGGAGCAGTGCTTGGAGACAGGGGAGTTTTCCACACCACAAGAGGGACATTTCATGGCCGCTGGGCAACCTGCTGCTGGTAACCCACGCGATTATCCTGCAGGGTCTAGAAGCCAGCAAGGAGTTTCTCCTGAGCAGGATTCCATTTGGGTGATAAGTACTACCTAAACGTTGGACATTGGGTGAATCGTTTCGTGGCCGTTTCAGCGGTGTGAATTTAGTCGAAATTTGCTTTGATTTTTCTGCGTTCTAAGGTCAACTTTCTGCTTCAGTTTCATCAGTCCGCGCGCCGATTCACCCAAACCAAGAGGCTCCAGGTACGCTTTATCAGGAGACATGTCGACGAAATACGGAGGCAGATTAGTTCTCGGCCAGCTCTTGCTTGAGGCGCTCAGCTTCGTAATGGGTCACCAGACCGTCGACGAGGGGAGCAAGCTTGCCATCCATGACGTCAGTGAGCTGATGGATGGTCAAGCCGATGCGATGATCGGTGACACGGTTCTGGGGGTAGTTATACGTCCGGATTTTCTCGGAGCGGTCGCCAGTTTTGATCTGGCCCCGACGCTCGGCGGTGATAGCCGCCTGCTGCTTTTCGAGCTCCATTTCATATAAGCGGGAACGGAGAACGCGCATGGCTTTGGCGCGGTTCTTGATTTGCGATTTCTCATCCTGCTGGGAGACGACGAGACCAGTGGGCAGGTGGGTGATGCGCACAGCGGAGTAGGTGGTGTTCACCGACTGGCCGCCGGGGCCGGAGGAACAAAAGGTGTCGATGCGGAGGTCCTTGGGTTCGATCTTGATGTCAATTTCGTCGGCTTCCGGAAGCACCGCGACCGTGGCAGCGGAAGTGTGGATACGGCCTTGGGTCTCCGTTGCGGGGACGCGCTGCACGCGGTGGACGCCACTTTCATACTTCAATTTCGAGTAGACCTTGTTGCCCTGAATTGCGGCAACGATTTCCTTCACGCCTCCCATGGATGAAGGTGAGCTTTCCATGACCTCCACTTTCCAGCCCTGTGATTCGGCATAGCGTGAATACATGCGAAAGAGGTCTCCAGCAAAAATCGCGGCTTCATCGCCGCCCGTGCCGGCGCGGATTTCGAGGAGGATGTTCTTGTCGTCGTTCGGGTCTTTCGGGAGGAGAAGGAGTTTCAGCTCATGCTCGACGGTTTCCTTGCGAGCGGTGAGTTGTTTTTCTTCTTCCTGGGCAAGGTGGCGCATCTCGGCATCATCGGATTCGAGGACCATCTGGTGAGCGCCGGCAAGATCCTTTTCAATTTGCTTGTATTCGCGGTGCTTGATGACGATCTCCTCGAGTTCCGCGTGCTGCTTGGCGAGCTTCTGGAAGCGCGCAGAGTCCGCAATCACCTCGGGCGAGGAGAGGTCGTGGGTCATCTCCTGGTAGCGGGCGTCGAGTTGGTCGAGCTTTTCAGTGAGTGTGAGAACTGCCATATCGGATACCTTTCTGAATCGAGAATTAAGAGTCACCCAAAAGGAATGACTGCTGGCCGGTTAATTGGAACGTGGGGAAAGCAGAAGCGGCGCTCTGGGGGAGCGCGAGGAGTGGTCAGCTAATAGAAGGCGGCGTACATTTCCGTGTCTACTCCCTAAGAATAGCGTGGAAGATGGTGATTCGCAACGGAGAATGGATGGCGGTTGCTGGCAGGAAATGGGTGTACTAGGATGCGATGGAGCCAATTCATTCGAGGACGTGAGTCACAGAAATGAGCGAGGCAGCACGAACGGCGATGGATGGCATGGCAGAAATGGCACAGGAAGGCGGACCGCGCGAGGATGCGGGATTCCTCTGGGATTTCTGGTATCCGGCGATGCGGAGCAAGGAGATTTCCGGGAGGAAACTGGCCACCGCTATGCTGCTGGAAGTGCCGCTGGTGATTGGGCGGACGAGCGAAGGAAAGGCGTTCGCGATGCGGGATGCCTGTCCGCATCGCGGGATTCCGCTTTCGTACGGGCATTTTGACGGCAGGAAGGTACAGTGCAGCTACCACGGGTGGGAGTTTGATGCGTGCAGCGGGCGCTGCGTGTTGATTCCATCGCTCACAAGCTACGACAAACTGAAGGTGGAGCGGATCAGCGCGGGAAATTTCCCGTGTGAAGAGCGGGACGGATATGTGTGGGTGTACCTGAATGCACCGGGGACAAAATTGCCGGAGGCTATGCCTGCCGCGCCAGAATTGCCGAAGCTCAGTGAGAAGTTCAAGATTACACGACTGGATTGCGAGCTGCCCTCGCACATTGATCATGGAATTATCGGGCTGATGGATCCCGCGCACGGGCCGTTTGTGCACCAGTCGTGGTTCTGGCGGAGCAAGAAGAGCATCCACGAAAAATCCAAGCAGTTCGAGCCCATCCCGTACGGATTCCGCATGAGCAAGCATTCGCCCTCGACAAACAGTTTGCCTTACCAGTGGCTGAAGAAGATAACCGGCGAAGCGGTTACGACGACGATTGATTTTGTGCTGCCCAACATGCGGTTTGAGGAGATTCGCAGCGGGAGATTCTGGTTCTCGAGCCGAGCGACGGTGACGCCGGTGAGACGAGACTGCTGCCGAATCGATTTCGTGGCGGCGTGGAATCTGCCGCTGCCGATTTCCGTGTTCCGCGCGTTTGCGAAGGTGTTCTTGCGGCAGGATCAGGAGACCATGATTCAGCAGGCGGAGGGCTTGAAGTTCAATCCGCGGCTGATGCTGATTGATGACGCGGACCGGCCGGCCAAATGGTATTTCGCATTGAAGCAGAACTTGATCGAGTCTCGCCAAACGGGCAAGCCCATGGCGCATCCGATGGATGGGCCGGTGACGCTGCATTGGAATAGCTAACGGGCAGCAAGGGATTCCACTTAGCGCATCGACAATAGATCGAAATCCACGAGGACTCGGTCTCCCTCAGGAGGGCAGATTTCGATCCTGGCGGATTCCGAGGTAAAGGCGCTTGAAGGAAATTCGATGCGCACCGTAGCGCCCGTCAAGATACAGCCATTCTCAGAGCAAAGGAAGTGAGGCTGGCCCGCCAGATTGTCCGTGGTGATTTCTTCTTTCCCGTCGAAGAAACGAAATTTGACTTGTCGCCAAAAGCTGGAAGGACGGAGTTGAATGCCGATGGGAGAATCGGAACGCGTTCCGGTTGGTTTAGTAAGGAAGGCGCCGTAACTCCGAGTGAGCTGAATTTCAACTCGGATACTGACCATTTCCTCGTCGGCCCGATGATCGATCTGAGCCTGCTGGGCGCTGTAATTCGACTGTCGACTGAAGTATTCGACGAGAAGTGCGAAAGGCGTAAGGAAGGTGATGGAAGAAATGTAGGGCCCGGCGGACGGAGGCGGCAAGCGCTTGGTGTATTTGTCGAAGAAGCGAGCCACTGTTTCATCGTGGCGCTGGCCCAGGAAATAGGCTTCACGCACGGCGGTGTCGGACAACGGAGTATCAAACGCAGCGGACGGAGAAGGAACAGCAAGTGGGATCGCAAGGAGACAAGCGAGGAAGCGGAGCCTGGTGGGAGACATAGGTTCCTCCGGGGGAACGCTCCTGCTCATGAGACGCGTGGGCATTATAGTCCGGTTTCGGGAGGGGGCGTGGGAGGGCCGAGGAAAAGTCAGCATGCAGCCTCTAGTGGTCTAATGCCGGCTGGGGGCAGCAGAGCGAGGCCATGGGTTTGTGGGCCGTAGCCCTTGCCGATGGCGAAAGTAGAGGGGATGGCTGCTTCGACGGAGCGGCGTGAAGGACCAAAGGGTTGCGCCGTCACTCGAAGCTTCGATTGACCAATAACCAATACGCGCATGCATTCATTTTGATTGTTGCGAGCGCGCCGACTCCGGGCCAGCATTTTTGTAGGAGCCAATCTCAAAGCAAGGAGTCCGTTTGGTATGAAACTTCCGCAGCGCCAGGTCGTTGTTTGGGTAAGTCTCATTGTGCTGACGATTTGCTCCGGCCTTCCCGCGAACTGCCAAACCGTAACCGCACTGGTGGGAAGCGGGTCAAATCTCCCCACGCCGCTGTACACCTACTGGATCGAAGAATATAACAAGCTCGACCCGACAGTGCAGGTGCGTTATCTCAGCACCGGAACGGTGAAGGGCATAGACGACATCTCGCGTGGGATCGGAGATTTCGCGGCCGGCGAGATCCCGATGAACGACGAACAGTTGAAGGCGGCGGGCAATCCTGTGCTGCAAATCCCCACGGTGCTGGTCGCCATCGTCCCCATTTATCACCTTCCGGGCGTGAAAGGCAGCCTTCGGTTTTCGGGGCCCGTGCTGGCGGAAATCTTCCTCGGGGACATCAAGACCTGGGACGACCCAAGGATCAAGGAAATCAACGCGGGACAGACTTTGCCCCATCTGGACATTGCCGTAGTCCATCGAACGGATGGAAAGGGCTCCAACTATATTTTCAGCGATTATCTTTCGAAGGCGAGCCAGAAGTGGCGGACCCAGATTGGCAAGACTGCTTCGCCAAATTGGCCCGTGGGGGTGGGCGCGAGTCGCGGCGAGGACATGATCGAGAAGGTGAAAAGCAGTCCAGGAACGATCGGCTACATTGAACTGGGCTTCGTGCAGAACGACACGAACATGGGCGTAGGCTTGGTCGAGAACAGCGCCAGGAAATTTATCAGCGCCACCGCAGGGAGCATCGCGGCGGCTTACCATGCCCTGGAAAAGTCGATTCCAGCGGATTTCCGCGTTTCGCTGAACAACGCTCCGGGCAACGACTCATATCCGATTATCAGTTTCACTTGGTTTTACGTGCCGGTAAGAACAAACGCTCCCGCGCGATCCAAAGCGATGGAAGATTTCCTCGAGTGGGCCCTCACCGTGGGCCAGCAAAGCGCAGAAAAGCACGGATATACACCGTTGCCTGCATCGCTTGCCCCTAAGGTATTGGCCAAAGTGCGCTCGTTGAATTGAGTGCATGCGCGGATCGGTTGCACCCTGCGATGTCACGTTGAGCTTGCAGCTGTCTTCTTACCCGGAGCAGGGATCATTTCCCCTGTAGCACCGCTGGTTGCGGTCGCCGGGACCTTTCTTGCGCTTTTCCTGATCCTGCACGCTTCTCAGGAGCTCCGTTTTTCTGATAAATAGGGAGCTTGCACTTTAGCCAAGCCATCCTCCTGTTTTTTGCCGCTGCGATTGCCGGCACGTTGAACGCAGTAGCGGGCGGAGGCACGTTTGTCTCGTTTCCCGCCCTGCTGTTCACGCGAGTGCCTGCCGTGGCGGCCAACGCGACGAACACGGTTGCTTTGTGGCCGGGTTTGACCGCCAGCACCGTTGCTTACCTGAAACGGCTGAGTGCGCCACGGCGCATGTTGCTCCCGCTGGTGGTGACCAGCGTCGCCGGAGGGTGGGCCGGTGCATTGCTGCTTCTCAAGACGCCGCAACGCACTTTCCTGCATCTCGTGCCTTGGCTTTTGCTAGGCGGCACCTTGTTATTCGCTTTCGGGAATAAGCTCCGTGCCATTGCGGGTCGCGCCGCGATCGTTGATGACCTCCGGCAATTGACATGGCGTGCCATTGTGGTGACTTCCGCCTTCGAACTCCTGGTCGGCATTTACGGGGGATATTTCGGTGCGGGAATAGGGTTCGTGACGCTCGGAATGTTGGCGGCGCTGGGGATGCGCGACATTCTGGCCATGGGCGCGATCCGAACCTTGCTGGCCGCCGCAATTAATGTGGCTGCGGTCATCACTTTCATTTGGGCCGGCGCGGTGCTGTGGCCGCAGTGCGTCGTGATGATCGCGGGGGCTCTCACAGGTGGATGGTTCGGAGCGCACTATGCGCAGAAGGCCGATCCTGGCAAGATGCGGCTGCTGGTCATCGGTGTAGGACTGGTGATGAGCGGCTACTTCTTTGTGACCATTCGATGACCAGGTGGAATGGATCTATCCGTCTTGATAACGGCAGTATCAGCGAGTGCATGCCTGCCGCTTCACACCCTGCGGATTTGTTCTTGCTGAGGATCTGGGCTTTGCCTGGCGCAAGCACACCGGCGCGTAGGAATTAAATGCGGCGCTGGATCTTGGGGAAGTCGAGCCAGACTTTGATGCCGCAGAAGTGGGAGCCTTCGGTGCAGATGGGCGTGGTGATTCCGGCGCGCAGGTGGCACGGTGGACCGATATAACGCGAAAGCTCGGGATGCACTTCGCGGAGTTGGGCAATTTCGTCCATGGAGGCGTTATAAATTTCTTCCTGCGCGTTGAAACAGGTGCGCATGGTCCACTTGTGGAGGAGATGAAGGAGGGAACCGGTCTCGACCAGGCGAATGGATTTGGCGTTGGGAAGAAGATAGAGAGCGATTTCCGCAGGAACGCCGCGGTCGAGGAGCTGATTCTTTGCGGACCAGGCCTCGGTCATGGCGCGTTCGTACACTTCCCCGGCACGCGAGTTTTCCTTCACCAACATGGGAGTGACGTAATCGGGCTGGCGCGTGTCGGCTAGGGTGAGGAGCGGGCGCGAACCGGGAACCATGCGGTGGCGCTGGTCCTGGCTGTCGGCGGTGTGGCTGATTTTCTTGGCAAACGTGTAAGTGGCATGCTGGAGAGCGCGCATCATGGGGGCGTGGACACCGACATTGAGAGTTTCCAGGCGATAGAGATTGCGGGAGGGATTCAAGAGGCGGTCGATGGCCTCCCGATCCGGACACATTGACTCAGGGAGACCGAGGACAGCGCGATAGGAGTCGGCCATCGCTCGTACGGCGCTGCGCGAATAATCAATCAGGCGCGAGGTTTTGCCTTCCAGTTTTGCGTCAAATTCGCGGACGAAGGCGTCCGCGTGCTGGTGCTTCGGAGCGATTTCCTTCCATTCCGGCAACTCTTCGAGGGGCGCAGTCCCAAAGCGATCAAAGAATTCAGGATCAAGCTGGCGAACCTGCGCGACCATTTCTTGGACAATGGCGCGGGCCTCGCTGGGCGTGTCTGAAGCGGAACACATACGCCAGAGGCGATGGAGCACGATGCCGGAGAGGGTGTGAACCATCGTGGTGAATGCAGCGACGGGAAGGACGTAGCGGGCAATTTCGATGGCGCGTTTTTCCGCGGACCGCTCGATTTTTTGAATGCGCTTCGGGTGAGACATCGGCCCAATGTGCCAAATGTCATTGAGGATGTTGCGCGTATCGGAGACGAGAAGAGCGGCGAGCTCGCGATAGTAAGCCCAGGCACGGGCGATCGCAGTTTCATAAATGGCACGGGAAGTCTCGTCAAAAAACAGCGAGACATGAGGAACGTAGGCCTGCACGCGGTCCATGCGCACGTAACGCTGGCTTTGCTGCTCGGAATTGTAGAAAGGATGAGCGTGAAGGAAAGACCACACGAACTGGCGGCTCACATTTTCCAGGCCGAACTCGAAGTGCGCGTGCTGGTAGACGGTGTGATGGCCGCTATAAAATGTGGCAGCGCCGACATTCAGGCGCTGTTTGTCGGTGATTTCGTCGGGATTGATCAGGCGGGGGGAGTAACAAGTGCGCGCGGCCGCAATCGCCGAATCAAAGGGATGCGAAAAAGCGTTGCGGAGGGTGACGCGCGGAGAAGCCGTCTCGACGGCATCCGGCGACGGAGCGCCATCAAACATGCGGGATTGTGTAGCCACGCTGAGCAATGATTTTACACGGACTCCGCGCAGCGAACAAAAAAAGCGCAAACGGATCGTGCGCCATCTGTGCGGGAATTCCGGCCAAGCATGAATTAGGCTTGTGATTTCGAAGTTCTGGGTCTACAGTCCTGAATTGAAGAGATTTCATCAGGGGTGTTGCCGGACGGAATGGGTCAGGCAAACAAAGTAAGCGGCAGGGCATCCCAATTTCATAGTTTTCAGGTGGGTCCTATGATACGGAAAGGCTCTTTCCTTTTTTTGTTCGTAGTGTGGCTTCTTTTCGTTTCTCCCGCAGTCTTCGCACAATCCGGGTCATTCAGCGGGACAGTAACCGACAGCACGGGCGGAATGGTGCCCAAGGCCAAGATCACGGCCACCAACGTCTCCACGGGCATATTTCGTGAAACGGAGACCGACGAATCGGGCACTTACCGAATCACGAATTTGAGTCCCGGGGTCTACGACGTACGCATCGAGCACGCGGGCTTTCAGAGTGTGCTGTTCTCTCACATCAGCCTGAGCGTGGATGAGGTGCTGACGCTGGACACGAAACTGGCAGTGAGCGGCGTGAAAGAAAGCACCGTCGTGACCAGCGATGCCGTGGCGCCCGTAAACCTGAATGACGCACAGATCGGGAGCCTGGTGAACTCCCGGCAAATGTCCGATCTGCCGCTTATCTTGCGGGACCCGTATCAGTTGATTCTGCTTTCTCCGGGCGCGACCCAAAGCAATACGTTGTTCGGTGGATTTTCCGTGAACGGATCCCGTGAGCGGAGCAACAATTTTCTGCTCGACGGATCGGACAACAACGATCCCGACATGGGGACCGGAGTTGGAGGGCGCGGTCTGAGTTTCCTTAATCCCGAGACCACTCAGGAATTCCGCGTCATCACCAACAGCTATTTGCCCGAATTTGGACGGAATTCCGGAGCCATCATCGACATCGTCAGCAAACAGGGGACTAACGAATTCCACTCGGGCATCTACTGGTTTGGGAGATACACAGCACTTTCGGCGAAAGACTTCTTCGCGCAGGACCGCAGCGACAACCCGTTCGTGCGCAACCAGTTCGGCTATTCCATCTCCGGGCCGATCCAGAAGAACCAAACCTTCTTTTTCGTGAACCAGGAACTCGAGCGCTTCAGCACGACGATTCTGAACGAAAGCATTGTTCCAACTGCGGCATTCAAAACCGGCATATTTACCTATCAAGGCCAGCCGGTTGACGTGTCGACGCCAGGTAGCGCATTCACCGGTACAGGGAACAATGCCACGCCGCTTGGTCTCGATCCCACGATGCAGCAGATTCTGGCGCTGTATCCCAGCCCTAATGGCCAAATCCTCGATGGCGCTCGCGGGATTCTTCACTTTCCGAGCCATTCCCTGGCGAATGGAAACAACGTCACCGGGCGCATCGATCACGATTTCCGTGGCGGCGGGATCATCTCGGTGCGCTACACCTACAACCAGTACTCAGACACGAATTACCAGCACAAGGATTTCCTGTCCGGATTGGGTGGAGTCTCGACCGATCAGCACAATCACAACATTTCGCTGACACTGACCTCCACGATCAAGAACACCATCACCAACGAAGTCCATGGTGGAGGAAACCGGCTGGAGTTTCCGCTGACGTGCACGGGAGTGAGCACGTTCGACAGCTTTTACCCGATCAAGGACGCCGAAGGGCGCGGGTTCGACTACACGATGGGGAACGGGGCCATCGCGGGATTTGGGTGCACATTACTGGGTGACAGCAACGGTTCCACGCGAGCTGCGGGAACCTACACTGCAGGCGACAATCTCTCCTGGGTCATGGGGCGACACACGGTGAAGTTCGGAGCGGAATACCGGGTGAGTTATTCGAACAGCTCGGACAATTACGTGGACCGGACGCTGCTAGATTCCGGAGTGTTCTCCAACTTCGGGATTCCTGCGGTTGCCGGGACGGCGTTCGACCAGGATCCCACATTACAGAATCTGGCGTGGACGCTGCTCGGAGGAACAGACCTGCAGACGCAAGCACAATTCTTCAACACTGCAGGAGCGCGGACCCCGACGGATTTGCGAGGTTTCCGCGCGGAAGAATATGCAGGATTCGGGCAAGACTCCTACAAACTTGCGTCCAACGTCACGTTCACGTACGGGGTGCGCTATGAGTTTTTCGGCGTGCCGGTGGAAGTAAACCACGAATTGTCCACGCTGACGGTTTCGCCGGACGGCACAGGGCCGTTCACGTTCACTCGCGTGGGGAACGGGGCGGGCGAAGTACCTCTGTACCAAACCAATTGGAACGGAGTCGAACCGCGCGTGGCGGCGGCATGGGATCCCTTCAAGAACGGCAAGAGTTCCGTCCGCGCCGGTTACGGAATCTACCATGACAGGATATTCGGGCAACTGATCAGCCAGTTGCGGGCAGATCCGCCGTACCAGATGCTGGAAACGATACCGTGTGCGGGCTTTTTCATTCCACCTCCGGCGGGACCGCAACTGCAGCTTTGCACCCTGTCCGCGCAAACACCACCCACGTTTACGCCGACGTCGACGGTGGCCAGTTGTCAACTCGGGCAAGGCTTTTGCTCCCCCTTTCTGACGTATCTGATTGACCCGAAACTCAAGACGCCCTATACGCAGACGTGGAACTTGGGAATCCAACGCGAGATCCGGCCGACCCTGCTTTTCGAAATGAATTATGTTGGGTCAAAGGGAACGCACTTGCTGCGACTGGTGGACGGCAATCCGCCCCAACCGCAACTGGTGTCGGCGCTCGAAGCGCTCTGCCAGCCGACAAATCCACAAAACATCTTCGGGTGCACACAGCAGAGCTTGCAATTCAGCACTCTGTGGCTAGGGGCGGAGGAGATCAATCCGGCAACGCAACTCCCGCTATTGCCCTTCGATGCGACGAACAACAATGCCCTCTATCCCGCAGAGGTTTATAAGAGTATTGCCACTTCGACGTATCAAGCGTTGCAGGTGAATCTGACAAAACGGATGTCGCATGGACTTGCGGTGCAAGGCGCGTACACCTACTCTCACTCCATTGACAACGCTTCCGACCCGCTGGTGCCGGGGTCGAACAACGAGGCGTTTCCCCGCAATTCTCTCAATCTGAGGCCGGAGCGCGGGAATTCCGATTTCGACGTGCGCCACCGCTTCGTGCTCAATTACACCTGGCAATTGCCTGTGGGGAACGGCGCGAAAACCCTAAACGAGGGAACGGCGGGGTGGCTGTTGGCGAATTGGGCCGTTTCCGGAATAAGCACCTTCTCCGGCGGATTGCCATACGACGTCTTCACGAACGTCGATACCGAGCACACCGGATTCGCGGCACGGCCCTTCTACAATCCGAGCGCGGTGGCGATTCCCAGCAGCAATCCGCGAACGCAAACCGGTCCGTCACTGGCCTACTTCTCGGTTCCGGCTTTTGGGTTGCCGGGGAACATAGGGCGCAACGTATTCCGCGGCCCGGGCATAGACAATACGGACCTAGTGCTCACCAAGCGGTTCGGAATTCACGAGCGCACTCATCTCGATCTGCGCTTTGAGTTCTACAACCTGTTCAACCGGGTGCAGTTCAACCAGCCGGATCCTTATATCTTCGACCTACAAGGGTTTGGCCACTCCACGCAGGAAGTGGTAAGACCCGACGGAACGACAGGTGCACGGCAGGTCCAGGTGGGACTGAAGCTGTCGTTCTGAGGGTGGTATTGCGCGATGCGGCGCCTGACGATGGGCCCGGCCAAAGAAGGAGAGCAAGATCCGGTCTGAAGGAGGGACTGCAGCCGGTTCCTGGCGAGACGTACTCGCGTTATCCTTAGTCAGCCATGAAGGAGGGAACAAGCCGGTGTCGCGCAAACAGGCCACTGGTTTGTTCGCACTACCTCCTCAGCCGCAACTGTGATAAATCACACCTAATTCGAAGAGCAGCTCAGGTCACGTCCTATCCCTGAACTGAGGTGAAGGAGGAACAGTGAAGAGTCGGCTTGAATCTCGTACTGTTACGGAGAGTTCGGTCTCGCGGCGAAAGTTCTTGAAGCAAACGGCGGCAGCGACGATGGGTCTTTGCATCGTTCCGCGGCGGGTGCTCGGCGGCCCGGGTTATGTTCCCCCGAGCGATAAAATCAACATTGCTTTCATTGGCGTAGGCGCACAGGGCCTGCGCGTCATGCTTCACTTTCTGCGCGAGCCCGACGTGCAGGGCGTTGCGGTCTGCGATGTCGTCAAGTCCGCCGACAATTATCCGCAATGGGACACGCACGAGTTTTGCAAGCACGTGCAGACACTGCTCGGAGTTGACAGCGGCTGGGACTGGCTCAGTCCCGACCAGCCCATTCAATTGACACATACTCTCCGCGTCACCGGAGGCGTGGCAGGCCGAGAGCCGTGCCAGAAAATTGTGGATGCTTACAACGGCACTCAGAACCGCTCAGGAGTGTCCAAAGGCTGCGCGGCTTATAACGACTTTCGCGAACTTCTCGAGAAACAAAAGGACCTCGACGCGGTAGTTGTGGGCACGACAGACAATCTGCACGCAGCGGTATCGGCCGCGGCGATGAAAAAGCACAAACATGTCTTCTGCCAGAAGCCTTTGACGCACACGATCTACGAAGCACGGCGCATTGCGGAGATCGCCCGTGAGACGGGTGTAGCGACGCAGATTGCCGTAGGCAACCAGGCTTCCGAGGATACGCGCGTACTGTGCGAATGGATTTGGGACGGCGCCATCGGCCCGGTGCGCGAAGTGCACAATTGGTCGAGCAGGCCGTACTGGCCCCAAGGCGTGGACCGCCCCAAAGAAGCCGAGCCGGTTCCGGAGGGCTTGGATTGGAACTTGTGGCTTGGACCAGCGCCCGAACGCCCCTTCCATCACGTGTACGTTCCTTTTTCCTGGCGCGGGTGGACGGACTTTGGTTGCGGCGCTTTAGGAGATATGGGTTGTTACAGTTTCGACACCATTTTCCGGGTCTTGAAACTGGAAGCGCCTGTTAGCGTGGAAGCGAGTTCCACGGATCGTTACGATGAAACCTACCCGATGGCTTCGATCATCCATTTCAACTTCGGTGCTCGCGGCGACATGCCCCCGGTGAAATTCACCTGGTACGACGGCGGATTGAAGCCACCGAGACCGGAAGAGCTGGAAGACCTCAATATCCCCGCTGGGGGTGAAGATGAGGCCAACGAAGGACTTCTCTTCATCGGTGACCGCGGC
>DASPTY010000119.1:0-8368 GCA_035623175.1 Candidatus Limnocylindrales bacterium
AACTCAGCCGCGTTTGGGTTCTGCGCAAGGTTCTCAGCCCGCTCTCAACCGTTGAGGCCATGGAGTTGCTCCTCAGCCGCCTCACCAAGACCAAGACCAATCTCGAGTTCCTCAGCTCCATGTCTTCCCCGGCCTGAGGCCACTTTTTGCTTCTTGTGTAGGGACCGCCTTCTGAGGCGGTCCGCCGCTCCTCCATTCAGCTTCAACAAAAATAGGCGCCTCGATTTTTCAGGGCGCCCGATTGCTTTCTCTTGCAGCGCCGGGCTTTAGCCCCTGTGCGGTCTCAATCCCGCGTACTATTTCTTCGTCACTTCGTCACTTCGCTCTTCTCCCGTTCCTCAGCCAAAAACACAATCAGCCGCGCAGTCTCTTCAATTCCCATCGCCGTGTTGTCCACCAGCACCGCGTCTTTCGCGCGCACCAGCGGCGAAACCTTTCGCTCGCGATCTCTCTTGTCCCTCTCGCGCACTTCCTGCAAAACCTCCAGCAGCGTCATGATCTCGCCTTTTTCCTGATGCTCCTTCCAACGCCGCTGCGCCCGTGTCTCCGGCAATGCGTCGAGAAAAATCTTCAACTCCGCATTCGGGAAAACCACGGTCCCAATGTCGCGCCCTTCCATCACCACGCCGCCGCCTTCTCCAGCGCGCTGCTGTTCCGCCACGAGCACTTCCCGCACACCCGCAATCGTTGCCAGCCGCGAAGCTGCTTGCGCCACCTCCGGCGTGCGGATTTCCTCCGAAACTTCCCGCCCATCCAGGAAGACGCGGTTCTTTAACCCCGCCGCGTTTTGATCCGCGGTTGGAGCTTTCAACTCGATATGTGACTCGCGCGCCAGCGCCGTTAGTTGCGCCTCATTTTCCAGCGGGATCTTCCGCTCCAGCGCCTTCAGCGCTACCGCGCGGTACATCGCACCGCTGTCCAGATACAAATACCCCATCATCGCCGCTACCCGCCGCGCGATGGTGCTCTTCCCCGACCCCGCCGGCCCATCAATCGCAATCGTCAGTCGCGTTGCCACTCTGAACCGTTCCTTTTGTCCAATTACGAGAGACCGTCATTCCGAGGAGCGAAGCGACGAGGAATCCCTCTTCCATTTTTCATTTTCTGTTTTGTATTTGGCTCGCCACTCGCCACTCGCCACTTCTTCAGAACCCCATAATGTTGTACCCGCAATCCACATACAGCGTCTCGCCGGTAATCCCCGATCCCTCTTCCGACAGCAAAAACACTGCCGTTCCTCCGACCTCGGCCGGATCCACGTTGCGCTTCAGCGGCGATCGTTCCGCGTGCGACTTCAGCATCTCTCCCAGTTGCGAGATCCCCCGCGCCGCCAGCGTTTTGATCGGCCCCGCAGAAATGGCGTTCACCCGAATCGCCTTTGGCCCCAAATCGTTCGCCAAATACCGCACCGTCGCTTCCAGCGCCGCCTTGGCCACGCCCATCACGTTGTATTTCGGCACCACTTTTTCCGCGCCGTAATACGTCAGCGTGACCACACCGCCTCCCGCCGTCATCAGCGGCGCCGCCGCGCGCGTCACCGCAATCAGCGAATATACGCTCACGTCGTGCGCGATGCGAAACCCCTCTCGCGACGTGTTCACGAACTCGCCCTTCAACTCCTCCGCGGGCGCATAGGCCACACTGTGTACCAATCCGTGCAGCACGCCGTATCGCGTCTTCAAATCTTCAAACAGCTTCGCAATCTGGTCGTCGAAGCTTACGTCGCACATGAATCCTTCCGCTCCGGGAAGTTCCGTGATCAGGTCCTTGGCCTCCTGCGCCAGCCGCTCGTTCTGGTAAGTAATCGCCAACTTCCAGCCCGCGGCATGGAGCTTCTGCGCGATCGCCCACGCGATGCTGCGCTTGTTCGCCAGGCCGAAGATCACTGCCGTTTTCTGCCCTTCGCTCACAATTCCCCCGTCGTTTAGGATTCCTGCTTCGCAAATTACACAAATGGATTTCAGATCTCAGCAATCAGATGCCGGGAGCCACTCTGCCCCGGCAAACCCGTCAAATCTTATCAGCCTTCTCTCTACACTCGCTAGCCCGCCGAAGCCTTGGCGAAGGCGCGCCACTCGCCGCTCGCCGCTTCCCAGATCCGTTCCTTCCGATGACTGATATCTGATTGCTGATTACCGCGACCCCGCCCAGCCTTCGTCCCCTAAGTCCTATGAAACGCCTTCTCAATTTCCCTGATCGAATACCGCAGCACCACCGGCCGCCCATGCGGACAGCTCATCGGGCAATCCGTCTTTGCCAGCGCCGCCAACAGCCATTCCATCTTCGTTTGGTCCAGCGGCATGTTCACCTTGATCGCCGCGTGGCACGCCGTCGAAGCCGCAATCTTCGACTGCAACGTATCAATCGAAATCGCTGCATTCTCGCGGTCCAACCCATCCAGAATCTCGGTCAACAAATGCTCCGCGTCGTTTGCCGCAACCCCTGCCGGCACCGCCTGGATCGCCACGCTCTTCGGTCCCATCGGCTCGACTTCAAACCCGTTCGCCGCCAGCTCCTCGCCAATCTTTTCGTAAATCACCAGTTGCCGCGGCGAAAGCTCAATCACCAGCGGCATTAGCAGCCGTTGCGCTTCCACTTTTCCTTTGCGCCGCGCTTCAAGGTGCTGCTCGAACAACACGCGTTCGTGCGCGACGTGCTGGTCCACGATCCACAGCCCTTCGCCATTCACCGCCACGATAAAGCTCGCGCTCACTTGTCCCAGCGGCTTTAAGTCCGCAATCTGGTCTGGCCGCGGCAAAGTCGCCGGCGCATCCACACTCGCGCGCGAAAAATTCTCCGCCCAATTCGGCTCGCGGCTTGGTTCACCCGGCATTGCTCCCGGGCTGAATCCACCTCCCGGCTCAAATGGAAACCGCTGCGGCGCCGGCTGCATCGGTGCGGACGTGAGATCGTAGCCGCTCCCCGCCGAGTAGTCGGAACCAACTCCCGATCCGACGCCTAATTCCTCCATCGGCGGAATGATGGCCCGCGGCACGCCCGAATTCACACCCGTTTCTACGAATCCTCCCGAAAATGATCCTGGGGGCGCTACAGGACTCGGCGCAATGTTCCCCGCCGCTGCTGCGAAGCTCGCAATCGGCCGCGTGTTCATCAGCGCCTGCCGGATCGCGTCGCGCGTAAAGTCGTGCACGAACTGCGAGTGCCGGAAGCGCACCTCAATCTTCGCAGGATGAACGTTCACATCCACTTCGTCGTAGGGCATCTCCAGGAACAGTAGCGTCGCTGGAAACGTATTCGGCGGCAGAATGTTCCGGTACGCCTCGTGAATCGCGTGCAAAATCAGTCTATCCCGCACCAGCCGCCGGTTCACAAACACATAAATCCCGTTGCGGTTTAGTCGCTGCACTGCCGGGCGCGACGTGAATCCCGTCACGGTCAGCGTTGCAGCTTCTTCGCCCGGTTCCATCTCCGGCTCGGTAATCGCCGCGCGAAATGGCGCCGACGTCGCTGGAATCTCCACTAATTCATCCAGCGCCTGCCTGCCGAACAACTGGTACATGCGATCCGCCAACTTCTCCGCCGGCGGGCAATTGACAATCTCCTGCGTCGGCGTGGTCAGCGTGAATTGCTTTCCCGGATTCGCCAGTGCATAGTGCGTTACCAGCGATGCAATGTGCCCCAGCTCTGTCGTATCCGATTTCAGGAATTTCCGCCGCGCCGGCACGCAATAAAACAGGTCCGCCACACTCACCGTCGTCCCCGCTGGCAATCCCGCGGGTTTCACGCCGATCAATTTGCCTCCCGCAAATTCCACGCGCGTTCCCTCGGCTTCGTTCGCATCGCGTGTCTCTAGCAGCAGCCGCGAAACCGCCGCAATTGACGGCAGCGCCTCCCCGCGAAATCCCAGCGTCGCAATCGAAAGCAAATCTTCCGCCGTGCGCAGCTTGCTCGTCGCGTGCCGCTCGAAAGCCAGTAGCGCATCGTCGTGCGTCATCCCGTGGCCGTCGTCAGTCACGCGGATCATGCGCTTCCCGCCCACTTCCGTCTCGATCCGCAACGACGTCGCGCCCGCGTCCAGCGCGTTCTCGAGCAACTCCTTCACCACCGACGCGGGCCTCTCCACTACCTCGCCCGCCGCGATCTTATTCGCCACCACCTCCGGCAATATCCTTATTCGACTCATGCTCTTCCTTCTTTAGGAGGTGGGGGCTTCAGCCCCCGCGCCATGCTGGGCCCTTCCTGGGCTTTAGCCCCTGAAGAAAGGTTTGAATACCGCTCTGGCACAGGATCCAGCGTGTATCGCCCACTCGCGGAAGAATAAGGCCAATCCTGCGCTCGTTCGACCAGCTTAGCTCGCACGGGATTCATGTGAATATATTCAACCTTCGCAAGCCAATCAGCAGCGTCTCGAATCGTCCAATCGTGAAACCCCACTTGCCAGATCTCCATCTTATGACCACGTACCTTATGAATCCGGTGCGAACTTCCCCCTTTGATCAGCTGAACTCCCTTCTCTAGACTGGACGAGGCACTAGGTGTAATCAAAACATGGATGTGGTCTGGCATTATTACGAACGAATGCAGAGAGAACACTCCAGAATCACGGTAATCGAAGACGGTCTTTAACAAAATCTCTGCATTCTCCGTCACCCGAAAAATCGTACGCCCTTCCCAACACTTTGTTGTTACGAAATACGAACTACCGGGAGCAGTTCTGTGTTTTGGCGTTGCCATTGAAAGATTCTCTTCAGGGGCTAAAGCCCACCTGCCCTCTGCTTCTATCGCGGGGGCTAAAGCCCCCGCCTCCTAAATACAGCTGCAGGCCCTCTCCTTCCACCACCAGGTCCAACCTCAACTCTCACTTCTTCAGGAGGTGGGGGCTTCAGCCCCCACGCAAACATTCCTGACAAACTCGGGCTTTAGCCCCTGAGGAACTGCCTCGCGCCCTTACCTCTTCAGGAGGCGGGGACTTCAGTCCCCGCGTTTCAGCTTCTGCTCGATTGGGGCTTTAGCCCCTAAAGTCGTCGCTGCTACTCCCACCGCACCCCCACAAGCTCACTCACTTTCCGCCACCGCCTCCTGCAATATCCTTATCCTGCTCATCTGTTCTTGATCTGTATCCCTAACTGATCCAACTGATCCTTATCCACCTCGCTCGGCGACTCCGCCATCAAATCCTGTGCCGCCGTTGTCTTCCCAAACGCAATCACTTCGCGAATGGACTTTTCTCCCGCCAGCAGCATCGCAATGCGATCCACGCCAAGCGCAATCCCTCCGTGCGGAGGCGTCCCATACGTCAGCGCATCGAGGAAGAATCCAAATTGCCGCCGCAACTGCTCTTCCGTCAAGCCCAGCGCCTTGAACAGCCGCTCCTGGACATCCTGCCGGTGAATTCGAATGCTTCCTGATCCCAACTCGTACCCATTCAGCACCAGGTCATAGCCCTTCGACCGCACTTCCCACGGCGCGCTCTCCAGCTTCTCCAAATCCTCATCCACAATTCCCGTGAACGGATGCTGCGCGCTCACCCAAGCGTGGTCTGCTTCGCTCCATTCAAACAACGGAAACCCCGTGAGCCACGCGAATTTCCACTGCGTTTTGTCAATCTGTCCCAGCGTCTCGCCCAATACCAGACGCACCTGACCCGCCACCAGTGCTGCCGTTTCCGTGCCTTTGATCTGTTCCTTCGCCGACACAGCCACAACCAAATCGCCTGCCTTTGCCCCGCAAGTCTCCGCGAGTTTCTTCACGTTTTCCGCGCCGATTAGCTTCTCCACCCCCGATGTCACGCCTTCCGCGGTCACCTTCCCGAAATACACCCCGCGCGCACCCAGCGATTTCGCTTTCTCCGTCAACTCGTCGAGTTGCTTCCGCGAGTACGACGCGCCCCCCGGCGCCGCCAGCGCGAACACGTTACCGTCAATCACCAGCTTCTGCTTCGCCTCTGCGGGAAAACAATCCGTCACCTCGTGCAGTTCCATCCCAAATCGCAGGTCCGGCTTGTCGCTTCCGTACTTCCGAATCGCATCTTTGTACAGCATGTGCGGGAACGGCGCCGTCACCTGAATCCCCGCCACCGCGCACACTCGCAGCATCACGTTTTCAATCACGTTGAAAATGTCTTCCTGCCGCGGAAACGACATCTCCAAATCCAATTGCGTGAACTCTGGCTGCCGGTCCGCGCGCAAATCTTCGTCGCGGAAGCACTTCACAATCTGGAAATAGCGATCCAGCCCGCTAATCATCAGGATTTGCTTGAAAATCTGTGGCGACTGCGGCAACGCGTAAAACTGCCCGTGATGCACGCGGCTTGGCACCAGGTAATCTCGCGCGCCCTCCGGAGTCGACCGCGTCAGCATCGGCGTTTCCACCTCGATGAACCCCATTTCGTCCATCGCCTTGCGCATTTCCAGCACAATCTTGTGTCGCAGCGCCAAGTTCTGATGCGGCTTCGGCCTCCGCAAATCCAGGTAGCGGTAGCGCAGCCGCGTCTCTTCCGCCGCGTTGATCTCCGCCTCGATCGGAAATGGCGGCGTCTTCGCGTTGTTCAGGATGTGCAGCTTCGACGCGACCAGCTCAATCTCGCCCGTGGCAATTTCCGGATTCGCCTTCTCCCGCTTGACCACTTTCCCTTCCACCGCCACCACAAACTCGCTCCGCACATGCTCGGCCTTCGCGTGCGCCTCCGCCTGCGTCTCCTTGTTGAACACGACCTGCACGAGCCCCGACCGGTCGCGCACATCCAGAAACAGCAAATTCCCCAAATCCCTACGCCGGTGCACCCAGCCCATCACCGTAGCATCGCGACCCGCATCGCTCGCGCGCAGCGCCCCGCAATAATGTGTCCGCCTCAGATTCCCCAAAAAGTCCAGCACTGTCGTCTCCCTATCGCAATTTCTCCAAGGAATTGAATCCCGTCATTCCGAGCGCAGCGAGGAATCCCTCTTCGCCTCACGCAAAAACTTCACCAACTCCGCCTTGGCAATCTTCTTCTGCGACCCATCCGCCAACGTCTTCAACGTCCACTCCCCGCTCGCCACTTCGTCTTCTCCCAAAATCAGCGCATACCGCGCACCCAACTTATCCGCCTGCCCCAGCGCCTTCCCAAACTTCTGCTCCACCGGCGGCAACTCCACGCGGAAACCCGCTTCGCGCAATGTTCGGGCCGCTGCAATCGCCGTGGCCTGCGCCTTCTCGCCCATCCACGCGATGTACACGTCGCGTCCTTCCGCCGCGTTGCCCTTCCCCGCTTCAAGCAGCGACAGAATCACACGGTCTTCGCCAATCGCAAACCCAATCCCTTTCGTTGGCGGCCCCCCTAGTAATTCGATTAGCCCGTCGTACCGTCCGCCGCCGCACACTGCATTCTGCGAGCCCAATCCCCGCGCCGTAATCTCAAACGTCGTGCGCATGTAGTAGTCCAGCCCGCGCACCAGCCGCCAAGTTTCTTTGTACGCCACGCCGCGCATTCCCAATTGCCGCTTCACTTCCGCATAGTGCTTCGCGCAATCCGCGCAAAGATGCTCGCCAATCCGCGGCAGCGTCTCGATAATCGCCTGCTCGTGCTCCAGCTTCGAATCCAGCACGCGCAACGGATTCGTCTCGATCCGCCTCTGGCTGTCCGTGCCGAGCCTGTCTTTCACCTTCTGCAATTCCGCACGCAGCAATTCCACATACTTCGGCCGGCAATCCCGGCAACCAATCGAATTAATCTCCAGTTGCACGCCCGGCAACTCCAGCTTCGCGAAGTACACCATCACCATCTCAATCACTTCAGCGTCAATTCCCGGC
This sequence comes from Candidatus Limnocylindrales bacterium, assembly GCA_035623175.1. Lineage (GTDB taxonomy): Bacteria > Acidobacteriota > Terriglobia > Acidiferrales > UBA7541 > Acidiferrum. The sequence continues at coordinate 7,753 of DASPTY010000119.1, forward strand.
GCGTCGCTCCCGCCCAGCACTTCTGCGCCAATCTGGTAGAACTGGCGGTATCTCCCCTTCTGCGGACGCTCCCGGCGGAACATCGGCCCCGTGTAATACAACTTCACCGGCGCAGGGAGTTGCTGCATGTTGTGCTCGATGTACGCCCGGCACACGCTCGCCGTCGCCTCCGGCCGTAAGCTAGAACTCTCTTCAAGTCGCTCTATTTCAAGTTCGTCGATCAACGCCCGAGCTGTTTCGAAGTCGTTGGTCCATTGTTGGCTAGGTTCCCACTGGCCCGCCCTCCAGCGAGCGATAGTGCGTCCGGAAATCTCCTTTAGCTGCTCAACCAAATGCCGGTTCGTTTGCGTAGTCGGAATCACAGCGCCTTCTAACGCCTGACCGAGGTTTAGGACCAGAACAGCTAGCGCTTGGCCAAATACGTGTATTTTCGCAGGCGTGTCGACCTGCCCTACTAGGTCCGTCGTGGCACGTCGAAGAATTTCCAATTTCTTCGGGAAACCATACATCTCCTTAGAAACGATATCGGTTTCTCCGCCCACGGCTCGCGCAAACAATTCGGTTGACTCAATTATTGGCGGACGAATCTCCCCGAACCCGTACGTCCCAAACACTT
>DASPTY010000120.1:0-2975 GCA_035623175.1 Candidatus Limnocylindrales bacterium
ACGGTTCGACCAGAACAGTTCCCGCACGCCACGACTTTCTTCGCGAGTTCAGCGGTTGGAATGTTGATCACACATTCCTTGGTCTCGCAGAGACTCTCGAAGGAATAATTCCGGTTGCTGATGACGCAGCCTACCAGAGGCGGCTCGAAATCCATCATCAGATGCCAGGACAAGGTCATCACGTTTGCCTTGCCGTTTCGCCGTGTGGTCAACAGCACGACGGGTCCCGGCTCGAGCAAGCCGTACACTTTTCCAAGCGGATACTCACGTTTCTTCATCCCGCACCTCCGCCGTAGTCAACTCTAGCGCTGCGCGGGCGCACTGTCGCTATGACCGTCATTGAACCGCGGTCGCGGCAATCCGTTCCGTCACTTTCCCGCCACACGCTTCAAATCCGTATTTGTAGACCGCGCTCGCAGACCCTAAAATTCAAGCCATGCGCTCCCCCCTCCGCTGCATACCGGCACTCGCGTTCATTCTAGGATTTCTTGCGGCGTTGCCGCGACCGCTCACTGCCCAGTATTGGTCGCTGCAGGACACCGTCGTCATCACCGACGTCAACGTCGTTGACACTCGCCGAGGGGTAATTTTTCCGGACCAAGTCGTGGTCATTGATAAGAGCCGCATCATTGACGTCGGCCCACGCAAAACGACGCGCTACCCCCGCAACGCTCCCGTCATCATCAATGGAAAGGGTTCGTATCTGATACCGGGCCTCTGGGACATGCATGTCCACCTGGTGCTTGGCGATTGGTTTCCTTTGGCCCAGGACATTTCCCTGCCGCTTTTCATCGCCAATGGAGTGACCGGCGTCCGCGACATGGGCAGCGAGCTCGAGACCATCCAAGCGTGGCGCAACGAAATTGAAGGCCGCCGGCTCATCGGCCCGCGGATCATGTCCTCTGGGCCCATGTTGGACGGCCCTAAGCCGCGCTTTCCCAGTTCCATCGCGATCGCCACGCCCGAAGACGGTCGTCGCGCGGTTGAGAACCTGAAGCGCGGGGGCGCCGACTTCATCAAGCTGCAATCCCTCATCCCGCGCGACGCGGTCTTCGCCATCGCCGACGAAGCGCGAAAACAGGAGATCCCGTTCGAGGGGCATGTGCCTGATTCCGTGCGCGCAAGCGAAATGTCCAACGCGGGGATGGCCAGTTTCGAGCATCTCATCGGGATCTTTGAAGGCAGCTCTCCTCTCGAGGATCAATTCCTCAAGGGCGACAAGACCGAAACGAAGTTTCTTGCGAGCTACGACCCGCAGCGCGCCGCCGCCCTTGCCGCTCTGCTCGCGAAGAACCAGACCTGGCAATGCCCCACTCTTGTCTGGGAACGCGGCGGCAATTTAATTGACGTCACGGACTTCAGCAAGGACGCACGCGCAAAGTACGTTCCCGCATATTGGATAGAGCAAACCTGGAAGAAGTTTACTCAACAGGTCGAAACGGAATTCAATACCGACAGCCTGGAAACGCGGAAGAAGTTCATCGAAAAGGAACTGGAAGTCGTCCAAATGCTCAACAAGGCAGGCGTGCCATTTCTGGCGGGCACGGACACGCCTCCGGGCGTTTACGTCTTCCCGGGGTTTAGCCTTCACGAGGAATTGGAGCGTTTCGTTGCTGCAGGTTTTACTCCTCTCGAGGCTTTGCAGACCGCGACGCTGAATCCCGCGCGTTTTTTCCACATGGAAGACCGCGCCGGTACGGTCGAGAGAGGAAAAAACGCCGACCTCGTTTTCCTCGATGCCAATCCGCTTGAGGACATCCGCAACACACAGAAGATCAGCGGCGTCATTTTCAATGGAAGGTTCTTCAACAAAGCGGATTTGCAGAAGATCCTGCAGAAGGTGGAAGAAGCCGCAAAGCAAGAGCCCGCAAAACAACGCTCTGGAAGCATCTTCTGAGCGAACAACTGAACGCTCGTAAGCGGAGCCAAGCGCCTCACGACAATTGATAGCCGTGTGACACCAGCAGCGGCGCCATGGGCATGGTGCGCAGCCGGATTCCCGTCACGGCATAGACCGCGTTGGCAATGGCCGGAGCGATTCCCAAAATCGGCGCTTCACCCGCGCCGACGGGACGTTCGTCCTTCCGATCAATCAAGAACGATTCGATGGGGGGGATGTCCCGGAAACGTGGCACGCGATACTTTGAAAAGACATTGTTCACGATCCGGCCATTCTCAAATTCGATGGCTTCAAACAATGCGCCGCCAATCCCCATGATGTTTGCACCGACGAGTTGGTTGCGCACTCCATCCGGATTCACGATGGCGCCGCAATCGAATGCCGTCAGAACGCGCTGAATCTTGATGTCGCCTGTGTCAGGCTTCAGCGCGACCTCGGCAAACGTGGCCATGTACCCAAGCTTTTCGTAGCCACCGCCCACGCCGAAGCCGTGGTTTGCCCCCCGCGGCTTGTCCCAGCCGAATTGTTTGGCGCCCTGTTCAAAGACGGCCCGCAAGCGTTCGTCCTTGAGGTTCTTCAGGCGGAATTCCAAGGAGTCCATCTTCAGCGAAGCTGCGATCTCGTCCATATGCGATTCCCGCGCAAAGTGGTTGGCGGTCGCCGCGAGCGCTCGGTAGGAGCCCTGCCTCAGCAGCGATTTTGCGGGATGAAACTCAATCTTCTGGTTGGGAACATCGTAGTAGGTGCGAAAACCCGCGGTCCCAGAGTTGTAGTTGTGAAACTCCCAAGCCGTGATCTTCCCATCGGGATTTACGGCGCTCGTAATTTCAATCACGCCAGCGGGGCGAAAATATGCCCAGGTCATTTCCTCCTCGCGCGTCCAATTCACCTTGACCGGCCGCTTGGCTGCGCGCGCCAACCGCGCGGCTTCGAGCGCTGCGTCGCCGGTGTGCTTTCCGCCGTAACCAGAGCCCGTGTCGGGCATCAGCACGCGCACCTTGTCCTCCGGCAGGTGAAACGCGGTGGCCAGTTCGCTGCGCACGCCGAACGGCCGTTGCGTGCCGGTCCACACGGT
>DASPTY010000121.1:0-9350 GCA_035623175.1 Candidatus Limnocylindrales bacterium
CTCGATGAATTCCGGCTGCCCCCCGCTCGCGTGCCCCTGCCCACCGGGAAGTTGCACGGAATGCGTCACATCATAGACGACTGGGTACCCGAATTTTCGCAGGATAGGGAACGTGCGCATATCCACGACGAGGTTGTTGTACCCGAACGAGGCTCCCCGTTCTGTAAGAAGAATGTTGTGATTCCCGGCCGAGGCCACTTTTTCCGCAACGTTGCCCATGTCCCAGGGTGAAAGGAACTGCGCCTTCTTCAGATTGATGATCCGCCCAGTTCTTGCCGCCGCAAGCAATAAATCCGTCTGCCGTGCAAGGAAGGCCGGAATCTGGAGGATGTCCGCGATTTCGGCCGCAGGAGCCGCCTGAGAGGCGTCATGGATATCGGTAAGGATCGGCAGTCGCAGCTCCGCCTTGATTTTTCCCAGAATCCGCAAGCCCTCGTTCAGACCGGGTCCGCGAAACGCCTTTATGGATGACCGGTTGGCCTTGTCATAGGACGCTTTGAAAATGTAAGGAATTCCGACATCCGAAGCGACCTTCGCCACGCGCTCGGCGATCATCCGCGCGTGCGCTTCCGACTCGATCACGCACGGTCCTGCAATCAGGAACAGCGGATTCCCGCCGCCAAGCCGCATCGAGCCAAGCTTAATTTCGCGAGTCTGAGCCATTGGAAACATTGAAGATACCATAAAGGCGGAAATCGGAGCCTGATGTTAAACTCGGTTCATGCATCGCGCGAAAACCGCACTCCGGTTCGTCGTGATCTTTGTCGTGGCCTTTCTTTTTTTCGACGTTACTACCATCGTCGATCGTCGAGATTATCGCAAGGCTGTCTTCAACTACACGCGCAACCCGACAGCAGAGAACGAGGCCCTTGTGCGTTCCGAAAGGCAAAAAAATGAATGGGTAAAGGCTCTAGATGCGGCTGCGGGAGCTGCCATTGTGACCGCAGCTGCATTTGGGGTACTGGCGCTCTACAGGTCATTTCGCAAGCCCAATCAAAGTTGAATCAGGCCGAAGCTTGCGGCGCGGCTCTCTCTACTGGTGCGTGCGGTTTGGTCTCCGCCGCTGTCGCGCCCGCCGCTGGACGTGTCTTTTGAATCTTGTGTTCCAGCGACGCTCCAATAAACGCCGCAAACAAAGGATGCGGCTCTAGCGGCTTCGACTTGAACTCCGGGTGGAACTGGCAGCCCAGGAACCACGGATGGTCCGGCGCTTCCACGATCTCCACGTAGTTTTCATCCGGCGTCCGCCCGGTAATTTTCAGCCCGGCGGCCACCAGTGTCTTCTCGTACTCGCGGTTGAACTCATAGCGATGCCGGTGCCGCTCGCTGATTTCCGTCACGCCATACGCCTTATTGGCGAACGAACCCGGCTCCAGCTTGCAAGGCCACGCGCCCAGCCGCATCGTGCCGCCCATTTCGTCCACGCCGAGCAGTTCGCGCAGTTTATAAATCACACGGTGCGGCGTCTGCGGCTCAAATTCGGTGCTATCCGCCTGCGCCAGTCCCGCCACGTCTCGCGAGTACTCGACTGTTGCACACTGCATGCCCAGGCAAATCCCAAAGTAGGGAACTTTGTGCTCGCGCGCGTACTGGATGGTGTAAATCATCCCCTGTATTCCGCGTTTGCCGAAGCCCCCCGGGACGAGAATGCCGTCGTAATTCTTGAGCCGTCTGTCCGCCGTCTCCAGGGAATCGATGTCTTCGGACTCAATCCAATCGATCACCGTCTTGTGGTTGTGCGCCAGCCCGCCGTGCAGCAGCGCTTCGCGCAGGCTCTTGTACGCATCTTCGAGTTGCACGTACTTGCCGACAATCCCGATGCGCACCTCGCCCTTCGGATGGTGCAAGCGGTTCAACATGTCCAGCCAGGGCTGCATGTTTGCCGGCCGCTCCTCCAGCCGCAGCAGCCGCGTAATTTGCACGTCGAGCCCTTCCTTGCTCAACTCCACGGGCACCTCGTAAATCGTCTTCACATCCTCCATGGATATCACACAGGTTTCCACCACGTTGCAGAACAGCGCGATTTTGCGCTTCAAGTCCGTTGATAGATGCCTCTCGCTGCGGCAAAGCAAAATGTCCGGCTGAATTCCGATGCCCAGCAACTCTTTCACGCTGTGTTGCGTCGGCTTGGTCTTCAGTTCGCCCGCCGCCGCGATAAACGGGACCAACGTCACGTGCACGAACAGCGTGTTCTCTGATCCCAGCTCCAGCCGCATCTGCCGGATTGCTTCGAGGAAGGGCAGCGACTCGATGTCCCCCACGGTCCCGCCGATTTCCACGATGACCACATCCACGCCTTCCGCGACCTTCCTGATGCAACGCTTGATCTCGTCGGTCACGTGCGGGATCACCTGTACCGTCTTGCCCAGATAATCCCCGCGCCGCTCTTTCGAGAGGATAGTTTCGTAGATACGTCCGGTCGTCCAATTATTGTCGCGAGTCAGCTTGACGTGCGTGAAGCGCTCGTAGTGTCCGAGGTCCAGGTCGGTTTCGGCGCCGTCGTCGGTGACGAACACTTCACCGTGTTGAAATGGACTCATCGTACCGGGATCTACGTTCAGGTACGGGTCACATTTTTGGATGGTAATTTTGAAGCCGCGACTTTCAAGGAGACAGCCGATGGAGGATGCTGCTACGCCCTTGCCGAGAGAGGAAACTACACCGCCGGTTACAAAGATATATTTTGGCGCCATCCGGGTCGCTCGCGTCCACACTCCTCAGACTCGAGCTTATCGAACCTCCGCAGGATTGACGTACGTACAATTATGTTCGGAAGGCCGAGGAGAGTCAATGCAAACTCTTGTAACGCGCCTATTAAAGATTTGATTCTCGCCTCCCTCGCGACCGCAACTTTTTGAATTCTCTGGGGTTGAAAGCTTAAGGGACGCGCCGAGTGCCCGTGCACCTCTGGCCATTTGGGCTTTCGCGCCCGGCCTTTCGGCCAATCTTGCACCGGTTTCGAAAGGCGCTATCCTGATTTTGGGCTTTCAGGGGTTCCGCAAAAGGTCCCCGTAGGTTCGTAAACAACTGTCCATCGGAAATGCCGGGCGTGAGGCGACTTATGGAAAAGATCCGAACCGGTGCATCAATTGTAACTCTCGTTGGAATCGCTCTGTTGTGCAGCTTGGCCGCCGCACAGCAGAAATCGAGCACGGGTTCCCATGCCAGTCTTGCCGCTTATGACGCCAGACGCGAAGTGACCCTCATCGGAACCGTACAAGCCTACACATCTGCATCTCAGACGCCGCCCCGTGGTCCTCACGCCACCCTGCTGACTGCCGCCGGCTCTGTTGACGTGCAACTTGGCAATGCGCAGTTGCTCGCCGCCAATCATTTTACGATTCAGACCGGCGACACCCTGCGGATCATCGGCGAAAATCTGGCCTCAGGGGACGGCACGCAATTCGTCGCCAGGGTCGTGCAGAAGGGAACTCAGGCCCTGGTCGTGAGAAGCGTCCGCGGCATCCCGCTCTCTTACATGGCGCCTCGTGATGCCGTGGCAGCTAAACCGCAAGGAGGTGTGCTGTGAAACACTTTCTCTGCGCGATTCTTGTTCTTCTCTCCCTCGCTCTTGTTGCTTGCGGCGGAGGGGGCCCGACAATTATTCCGCCGCCCCCCGCTGGAAACTTCTCCAATGCTAGCCTGAAAGGCCAGTACGCCTTCTCAATGACCGGAGTAGATGCCGTGTCGGGGGCGTATATTGCGCGGATCGGCTCTTTTGTTGCCGACGGCGCAGGCAACATAACCGGTGGTTTGGAGGACGTGTTGAGCCTCGCCACAGGACAACCGGCCGCCATGGTTTCGTTCTCCGGTGGCACGTATGAAATCCAAGCCAATGGCCGAGGGCTGCTTGTCCTTCAGGCTTCCGGTGGAGGCGGCTTACAGTTGAACTTGGCGATGCAATCCACCAGCGCCGGATTTCTGGTGCAAACAGATCTCAATGCCAGCACCAGCGGTACCTTCAATTTGCAGAACTCCGCCAATTTCTCGAATGCCGCGCTCTCCGGCAACTATGTTTTTGATTTTTCCGGCGTATCGTTTAGTGCCGTTAGCGTTGCTCCGATTTCCATGATGGGCCAGCTCACCGCGGATGGGAATGGCATGATCACAGGCGGAGTGATGGACACAAATGATGGCAATGCTGCCGCTCCTTCTGGCGCCACGGCCATTTCCCCCGGCACGTACCTACTCGACACCAACGGCAACGGCACTTCTTTTGGGCGCGGCACACTTGCTTTCAATGGGAGTACTTTTGCCTTCTATATTGTCGACGCCACGCGCATCAAAGTCCTTGAGGAAGACAATTCCGGCGGAACTTCGGGTGATGCCCTGCAACAAGTGGCACCGATTCCAGCTCAGAATTCCGCCTTCACCGGCAGTTTTGTCTACCTCGTTGGGGGTGCTTCAGTTCTCGGATCGCAAGGGCCCGTGGCGCGCGCGGCTCGCTTCACGGCTGATGGCAACGGCGGGCTCGGTGCCATCTCATTTGACGACAATAACTTCGGTTTGTACCGCCACGTTTCGCAGGGCACGAACATATCCAATGCCATCTACGCCATCGACGTGAGCGACCCTGGGAGCGGCCGCGGCACCTTCACCTTCACCGATTCCAGCGGTGGCACGTACTCCAACGTTTTCTATATGGTCTCGGCCTCACGCGCCTTTGTTCAGGACACCTCCAACGGCATCATCGGCGACGGGCCGATGTACGCCCAGACCGGTGGACCGTTCAACCTGAGTGGCTCCGCGGGAAATTACGTTTTCAATTGGAGCGGAGTGCAGTTCGGCTCTTCGACAGCAGTCCCCTTTGAAGAAGACTTCGTCGGCCAGTTCGCGCTCTCATCCTCGACGCTGAACAACGTCTCCGGTGTTACCGACTATGTGGAGCTTGGAATTAATTCGAACAAACCGTACACCGACGTGGGGCTCGGGGGAACTTTAACCATGAATGGGGACGGCACCGCCAACAACCTCTATAAGTTCACTCTCGGCGGTTCGCCCTCCACCACCATCAATTTCCAGGCTTATTTTGTGAATGCATCCACAGTGTTGCTGGTATGTTCGGACAGCAACCGCACCACAGCCGGAATTATCAACCCGCAATCCCAATAACCTCTCGCCGCGCCGAGCCCCGCAACGTTGCGTGCTCTTTGCGTTTTGTCTTAGCGGCCACTGCGTTAATTCTTCTCCTGGTCTTTTAATAGCTTCTCCACCCGCGCCACATCCTCCGGCACGTCCACGCTTACCGCGTCATGCGCGACCTCGGCGACTCGAATCCGCCATCCGTTCTCAAGCCAGCGCAGCTGCTCAAGCTGTTCGATGACTTCGAGCTCCCCATGTGGCAGCGTTGGATATTCCAGCAGCGCCTCCCTTTGAAAAACATACAGCCCAAGGTGCTTCCAGTACTTCACGCGCACTTTTTGCTGTGTGTCGCGAACCCAGGGGATCGGCGCGCGCGAGAAGTACAGCGCATACCCGTCAAAATCCAGCACCGTTTTCACCACATTGGGGTCCATGATGTCCCCGGCGTGGCGAATGGGGGCAGCCACTGTTGCGATCTGCGCCGGGGGCTCTTCGAGGAGTGCTCCAACGGCTGTGTCAATCGCCACGGGGTCAATCAGAGGCTCATCGCCCTGCACGTTCACAAAGATGTCTCCCGCCTCGCGCGCCGCCACTTCCGCGATTCGTTCCGTGCCCGTCCGGTGATCGGACCTGGTCATGCGCACTTCCCCGCCGAAGCCCTGCACTGCATCCACAATCCGTTGGTCGTCCGTCGCCACGATCACGCGATGCGCGGTCTGTGCCTGCTTGGCGCGCTCGTACACTCGCTGGATCATCGGCTTCCCGCATAGCGAGACCAGCGGCTTCCCGGGCAGCCGCGTCGAGGCATACCGCGCTGGAATTACCACTACTACCTTTGGGTCTGACATGCGTGTCTTTGCTCCGCGCTACTTCCTCTTGCGATGCTACCACACGGAAAACCAACACTGGCGCATCGGAAAATCGCGTCCTCCGGGGGTCTTGCCTTCCGCCGTCCCGGTGTTATAGTGAACTCACCGCGCGGCCCTCCCGCTGGACCGGGAGGACGGGGGAAGCCGTGAAACGCGATAGCAGCATGACCCGCGTTGTCTCCTGCCTAGGACATTTGGGTCTGTTCGCCTGTCTGTTGCTGCTTTGCCCAGTCAGCCCCCTGCTCGCCCAAGACAAACCTCCGGATCAAAGTTCCCTTGTTCCTCCTGTGGGAAGTGTTCGACCCTCAGACGTCACTCATGACACCCCGTCCGTCATTATCCGCCCGGGCAGAGTCATCCGCACGGACGTCGACCTCGCCCTTGTGAATGTGACGGTCACCGATCCCTATAACCGTCTCGTGACCGGACTCGAGCCCGACAATTTTCGCGTTTATGAGGACAGCGTGGAGCAGGAAGTTGTTAGCTTCTCCTCGGAGGATGTGCCCATCTCCATTGGCGTCATCTTCGATTTTAGCGGCAGCATGGCCAACAAGATCGACAAAGCCCGCGAAGCCGCCCTGCAATTCTTCAAGACCGCCAATCCCCAGGACGAGTTTTTCCTGGTCAGTTTCAACGAGCGCGCCGAGCTTACGAGCACCTTCACCAACAGTGTCGAGGATTTGCAGAGTCGCATGATGCTTACTGCACCAAGGGGCAGGACTGCCCTTTTGGACGCTCTTTACCTTGGACTCAGCCAGATGAGGGGTGCACACAACGCCAAACGTGCCTTGCTCATCCTTTCCGACGGAGGCGATAATCATAGTAGGTACAACGAGAACGATATCAAGCGATTGGTACGTGAAGCCGATACCCAGCTCTATGCCATCGGCATCTATGACCCGGTTGGATATCGTCGTACCGCGGAAGAACTCAACGGCCCTTCGCTGCTCTCTGAGATTACCGAGTTGACGGGTGGGCGCGTCTTCGCCGTTGAGCATCTAAATGATCTGCCGGACATCGCGTCCAAGATCGGCATGGAGCTGCGGAATCAATATGTGTTGGGATACAAACCAAGCAATCACGTCCACGACGCGCGTTGGCGCAAGATTAAGGTCAAACTTCGCCCGCCAAAGGGCCTCCCGCCGCTTAGCGTCTACTCCAAGACCGGCTACTACGCCCCGGCTCACTGAGCTCTCGTCCTTCCGCTTCTTGCCTCTTGTCGCCTGCGCATGCTTGTCTGCATTGCTTTTTGCGGGTACCGCACTGGCGCAACTTCCCCTTTCGTCTTCCGTTCCTCCCCCGCCTCCGCCTCAAGGTCCTTCTGCCGGCAACCAGGTGGGCGGCAAGATCAAGATCGACGTTGACCTCGTCGTGCTCCATACCAGTGTCCTGGATGACCGCGGCAAATTCGTCGACGGATTGGCCCAGGACAATTTCCGGGTCTATGAAGACAAGATTGAGCAGAAAATCTCAATCTTCAAGCGCGAAGACATTCCCGTCAGCATGGGCCTGGTCATTGATAACAGCGGCAGCATGCGTGACAAGAGGTCCAGTGTCAACGAAGCGGCGCTCACGCTCGTCCAGAACAGCAATTCTCAGGACGAGGCTTTTGTCGTCAACTTCAATGACGACTTCTACCTCGACCTCGACAAGGATTTCACCAACAGCATCCCCGAGCTGAAGGAAGCCCTCGAGCGCATTGACGCCCGCGGCAGCACCGCCCTCTATGACGCCATCATCGGCTCCCTGGACCACCTCAAAAAGGGCAGCAAGGAAAAAAAGGTTCTGCTGATCGTCACCGACGGCGAAGACAACACCAGCCGCAATTCGCTTGAAAAAACACTTCGTGAAATCCAGAAGACGAGCACGGTGATCTATACGATCGGTCTGCTAAGCCAGGAGAGCAAGAAGGGCGCAAAGACTGCCCGGCGCGCGTTGGTTTCCATCGCGCAGGCATCCGGTGGCATAGCCTACTTTCCGGAAAACACCGCGGATGTCCATGCCATCTGCGAGCAGGTTGCCCACGACATCCGCCACCAGTACACTCTGGCCTACTATCCTTCAAACACGGCACGCGACGGCAGCTTCCGCAGCATCCATGTTGATGTAATTCCGCCCCGCGGTCACGGCAAGCTTGTCGCCCGCACCCGCAACGGCTACTACGCTCCCAACGCCACCTCTGCCGCCGTGGCCGATTCGGCCTCCGCCGCTTCCGGTAAGTAGTCACGGCCAAGGTCCATCGCGCATTTCGGGTACAAGTTCACCTTGGCTGGTTTGCTAGGGTTGGGTGTCAAACGTCACTTCCTAGCCAAGCGTCGCTAGAAAGCTCTCCCCGTGTGGAATCGCGCCGCCGAAATTCTCCGCAATGGACTGTCCCATGTCTGCCAACGTAGCCCGCGTGCCAAGGTTTCTCCCGACAACGCGCTGCGGCGTGTACGCCAAAATCGGCACATACTCGCGTGAATGATCCGTTGTTTCCCATCGCGGATCCGGGTCGCAACCATGGTCCGCCGTCAGTATCAGCAGATCGCGCGACCCAAGCAGCGGCAGATATTCCGTCAGCCACGCGTCAAATTCCTCCAGCGACTGCGCGAATCCCTCCACGTCTTTGCGGTGACCATACAGCATGTCGAAGTCAACGAGGTTGCAGAAAGTCAGCCCGTTTGTCCGCTCCCTCGCCGCAGCCGCGAGTTTTTCCATGCCATCGGCGTTGGATTTCGTCGTCACGTACTCGTCCACGCCCCGCGCATTGTAAATATCGTGGATTTTGCCGACGCCGAAAACAGGAACGCCCCGCTCCTTCAAGACATCGAGCAGCATCGGCTTTGGCGGATCCACCGCGTAGTCGTGTCGCCTTGGCGTGCGCGCAAAATTTCCCACCGTTCCCGTGAACGGCCGCGCAATTACACGCCCCACGCGGTGCTTCCCATCCAGCAACTTCCGCGCGATCTCGCACATCCGATACAACTCCGCAATCGGGATTACATCTTCATGTGCGGCAATCTGGAAAACGCTGTCTCCCGAGGTGTACACAATCGGCTTGCCTGTGCGTACGTGTTCCTCTCCCAATTCCTTGATAATCTCCGTCCCCGACGCTGGCTTGTTGCCAATCGTCTTACGGTCGATTTGCGCCTCAAACGCATCGATGATCTCCGGCGGAAATCCGTGCTTGTACACCGGAAACGCCTGGTCCAGCCACACGCCGGCCATTTCCCAGTGGCCGGTCGTGGTGTCTTTGCCCGGAGAGTGCGTCGCGCCCTTGCCAAACGAAGCCATTGGCTTCACTGGCGCTGGAAGGTGCTTGAGCGGAGCGATGTTTGCCAGTCCCAGTTTGACGAGATTTGGCAGATGCAAAGGCCGCGACTCCGCGATGTGCCCCAGCGTATTCCGGCCCGTGTC
>DASPTY010000122.1:0-15399 GCA_035623175.1 Candidatus Limnocylindrales bacterium
ACTGCGTTTTCTCGGTGTTGATCCCGACGAAGTCGAGCGGCGTGCCAGGCGTGCCGGATTCGTTGTCCTGCTACCCTCCAAGGATTTTGGTCATGGCTGGCGCGAGGTCACTCTGCTCGATCCCTACGGCTACGTCTGGACCGTCGGCCTGCCGATTCCCTCGCAGCCTTGAGCCGCTTTCTTGTCCGCCGTCCTTGGATTCGCCGCGCAATCATGCCATCATGATTTGTTTTGGATTCGGGTTTTCATCTCCCAACAACAGACAGGGGACTTCCGATGAGACATTTCAGGCTAAGTGGCTTGCTCCTCGCTTCGTTTGCAATTGCGTTTTCCTCTTCTGCACAAACACCCTCGAAGCATCCGATGAGTTTTGATGACTTCATCAAGCTCCACCGTCTCAGCGGCGCTGCTGTCTCAAAAGACGGCAAGTGGGTCGCGTACGCCGTTTCCACGCCGGAACTGGAGGCTAATCGCAGTCTCAGCAACATTTGGATCGTCAGCACCTCCGGCGGCGATGCCATTCAAGTCACCCAAGGCGGTCGCGACAATTCCCCTGCCTGGTCGCCTGACGGCAAAACCCTTGCGTTCATTTCTGCGCGCGACGGAAATTCTCAGATCTACCTTCTCACCATGGAAGGCGGCGAAGCCAAAAAGTTGACACAGCTTTCGACCGGCGCAGATCTGTTCCACTGGTCCCCTGACGGTAAAACGATCGCCTTTACTTCCTCGGTCTATCCCGACTGCAAGGACGATGCCTGCAACGAAAAGCGTGACCAGGACAAGGAGAAGAGCAAGGTCAAAGCTCGCATCTACGATCATCTGCTCTATCGCCACTGGGATCACTGGTCCGAAGGCAAGCGCAGCCATCTCTTTGTTGTTCCCACGGATGCCAGCGCCACTCCTCGCGATTTGACCCCGGGCGCGGATTACGACGTCCCTCCCGAAGAACGCGGTGGTGCAAGCGATTTCAACTTCTCGCCGGACAGCCAAGAACTTTGCTTCACCGCCGTCACCGACGAGGTGGAAGCCATCAGCACCAACGCCGACCTGTTTCTCGTTCCTGTCACGGGAGGCGCGCCCAAGCGCATCACTTTGCAACCGGGATTTGATGGCAACCCGGCCTATTCTCCCGACGGCCGGTACATCGCCTACCGTGCACAGCTCACCGCCGGCTACGAAGCGGACAGATGGCGCGTCATGCTCTATGACCGGCAGTCCGGCAAAATTGAGAATCTCTCGGAAAGCTTCGATCGCAACGCTAGCGAGCTCGCCTGGTCCCCGGACAGCAAAACTATATATTTTCTTGCAGAAAACGAAACGCTGCAGCCGGTCTACGCGATGGATGCCCGCGTCGGCGCGACACCAAAGAAAATTCTGGATGGCTACAATGCTGAATTTGCCTTCAGCGCCGACGGGCGAACACTGGTCACCATGCGCAACAGCATCACCATGCCCAACGAGGTTTTTCTCTCGTCTGCGGACGGTAGCGGCCTCAAGCAGCTCACCCACGCCAACAATGCCATCCTGGCCAACGTGGAATTGAACGAGCCGGAATCGTTCTGGTTCGATGGCGCCGGCGGCACGAAAGTGCAGGCCATGCTCCTCCGGCCGCCGAAGTTTTCTGCTGCACAGAAATACCCGTTGCTGGTCCTCATTCATGGTGGGCCTCAGGGCGTGTGGTCCAATGATTGGCACTACCGCTGGAACGCTCAGGTTTTCTCAGGGGCTGGTTACGTTACGTTGATGATCAATCCCCGCGGTTCTACCGGCTATGGCCAGAAGTTTACCGACGAAATCACGAACGAGTGGGGCGGCAAACCCTATGTGGACATCATGAAGGGCACGGACGCAGCCCTCGCTAAATATCCCTTCATTGACAAATCAAGGTTGGCGGCGGCCGGCGGTTCCTACGGCGGCTACATGGCGGATTGGCTGGCGACGCACACAGACCGCTTCAAAGCCATCATCAGCCATGCCGGAGTGTACGATCAGATCTCCATGTATGCCACTGAAGAACTTTGGTTCAACGAGCACGACCTGCAGGGCACGCCATGGAGCGCACCGGAAAACTACAAAAAGTGGTCGTCCGTCACCTTTGCAGGCGAGCTCGGAAAATTCAAAACGCCAACGCTTGTGATTGCCGGCGAGCGCGACTACCGCGTCCCCTACACGCAGTCCCTTGAGTTCTTCAACGCACTCCAGCGGCAAGGTGTGCATTCGAAGCTCGTGGTTTTTCCGGACGAAGGCCACTTCATCCTCAAGCCCCAAAACGCGCAGCTCTGGTACAAGACCTTTCTGGATTGGCTGGCGACTTACGTCAAGTAAAGGTCTTGAACCACTGTATTGGCAGAGGATTCGACGGGCTGCTCAAATCTCCGCGAGTTTCTGAAACGTCCGGCGTAGAAACCGGAACAGGTAATAGAGCAGAAAAACTGAAGTAACAAGCAGAACGCCGACAACGATCACCGCAAGGGTCGGATGTGCGGTGGCGAACCACGTCAGCCACACTGCTAGCACGTCCTCGCCGAGGCTCAGCGCCCAATTGCTCAACGGTTCCGGCGACAGGTTTGCCGCCGCTCGCGCGCTGGCCTTCGTCCCATGAGAAGTCAGCGCAATGCTCCCCGCCAACAGCGCGGCAGCCCAGCGCCAGGGCTCGGAAGCCGCTGCAGTCACGCTGAATGCCAACAAGGCGGCCGCGGGAGGCCGGATGAAAGTGTGCACGGCTTGCCAGACGGAATCGATGTACGGAACCTTGTCCGCAAGAAACTCGACGACGTAAAGTCCGATGGCCACGCCCAAGACCAACGGATGCGAAATCACATGCAGCTTGTCCGGAAGGTGGATCACGCCAAACCGCTGCAGAAGGCCGAGGGTGGCCACGGTGGCATAAAGGTTCAAGCCGGAAGAAAATCCTGTGCCTAAGACTAGGCTGATTGTTTCAATGGGGCTCATGGGTTCGTCGGCTCGGACTCACGCAGCGCATCGCTTGGCAGTGTTTTCAAGGTATCACGAAACTGCCGCGCTTGGTTCGTGCGGAACTGCATGCCCCAAAATGCGAACGTCCCGGCCATTGGCCGGGACATTCGCGCAGGAAGGTCTGGGAATGATCTTACTGTGTCGGCAGCATGAGCCGCGTCCAGCCCGTCGTGTTCGTATCACGGAACAACGGCGTGCGCGGCGGCAACAGCGTGGGGTTCAGGAAGTCTACGTCAAACTGGTAGCCGCGGGTGGGCGGAGCGTACACAGTCGCGCAGCACTTGAAGATGCCCGTCGCCTGCCGGTTGTAGTACATGCTGATGAGTGAGCCTGTGTAATATAGCGTCTGGTTGCTCCAGTCCTCGATGTAGCGGAGGAAGTTGTGAATCCCGCCGTCGCTTCCATTATCACCGGAGGATCCAAAGTACGGGAAGTTAATGCCCTTGCCAGCCACCGCTGCAGTGCGCCAGTACGATGTCGTGGCATTGCGCGTTTGGACCGTGCCGTTGAGGTTGTACTCGTTGTACGCGAATGAGTTGACGTCGTTCCAGTTGTCCGAGAGCAGGGTGAGGGCGTCGGCGGCAACGGAGGTCGCCGTGTGCGGATCGTTGAACCCGCCGCCCGCGGAATTGGCATTGTAATCGCCCTGGATGTAAGCAGGGTTTTCGGTCGTTATGCTCAAACCGCACGTCACCCCGCTCGGGCAAGTGCCGAGGCCAGTCAAGAGACTTCCATTCACGATCTTGACCGCACGGCGGAAGAAGAGGGGAGGATTTTCCCGGGCTGCGTTCGCAAGTGCGGCGAACGACATGGGCCAGATCGAAGCCGAGTAGCTCGGTGCCCCGCAGAAGTTGTTCGCGAGGAGAGCTGACGTGGTCAAGCTGTTGTAGACGCCATACTGGGGGTAGGTTCCGGCCAGGGCACCCGTAATGGTGGACCCTGATATGCCGTACAGTGTGGTCTTCGCTGTTCCTGCGGCCAAAACGTAGTTCGTGTCCGTTGAATTGGCGCCGTAGGTAAAGAGTTGGCCGACTCCATCCAGGTCTTCGCCCGGATCGAGGTTGCCGTTCTGGCAGCCATTGGTGACGGTTCCGTTGGCGATGTCGTTCCAGCCATATTCCCCGGTTTCATGCCCGCTCGGCGAAACCGCCGGCCAGCTTGTGCTCCAGGTCTTGCTGGAAGCGTAGTTGCCGCGGCGATCTGAAATGTAGACCACGAAATTGTTGGGGGCGACGTTCGGATCCTTCGTCGAAGGCCCACTCGTGCCGATGGTGCCCGCAAACCACTTGACCAGGTTCGAGGCATCCAGCTCCACGTAGTGCATCGTCCCGTTCAACGTCGGTATGTTCACATAGGCCCCGCTGTTGACGACGGTCTCGCGGAGTTCGCCCTCGCGTGTGTCAAACAACGTGTTGGGCCAGAAGTCGGATGGCGGAGACGCAGAGCTCACCGCACCGCACCTGTTCGCGTTCGTCCATGTTGACGGATTGTCGCGCAAGCGCTCAAGCCGGATGACCGCATTCGGATGCGGATCGGGGCATACCGAGGGCGCTAACTGCGAACTAGGCAGATTGGCGCCAGAGAGAGGCGCGCCCGCACTCGAGCTGGGGGCGGCATACTGTGCAGCGCTCAAGCCGGATTGCGGATTCAGATTCCTGCCCACATAGCCAAGGCCAAGAATCTCGAGGGTCACGTCCCTCCAAGTGCCACAGGGTGACCCGTACGTGGTTTGCGCCTCGATCTTGATGAAGCCCTTGATGATTGGGTAACCGTAGGGCAACCAATAGCCGTCCGCAGAGTTGTAGCTGCTGGAGTTGGTCGTATTGGTCGCGGCACCGGAGGCTGCCAGCGGAAGCGGAACATAGTTGGCGCCAGCCGCTGTCATGTTGGTCTTGAGCGTCGCGGCGGCACCGGAGGTCGGCCAATTCGCGACCGGCTGGGCCAGCTGGCTCAAATCGAAGGGCTGCGTGCTCGTGTCAACGCAGGGCAAGCTCATGATGTCCGTCGGATTGTCGGAGAGCAAAACCTGAAGGCTGGCTTGCGCAAAGTAACGTTCGCCCGTGACATTGGCGGATTCACCCGCCAGCGGCCTGCGGATGATGTCGACCGCTTGCGTCTGACCGCCTCCGATGGTGACGATGCCAAGGTTAAGCTGTCTCGCTCCCGTCGAGTACCTCGGATACTCGCTGCCCTGGCCATTTATCAGGTTGCCGCCGTAATCCGCTGGAGCACCCCCTGTGGAGATTGTGGGCCAGTTTGTGTTAGCGCAACTGCTGCATCCTGCACCAGCGGTCAAGCTGCCCTCACCCATGCCAAGTGACC
Source organism: Candidatus Limnocylindrales bacterium (assembly GCA_035623175.1). Lineage (GTDB taxonomy): Bacteria > Acidobacteriota > Terriglobia > Acidiferrales > UBA7541 > Acidiferrum. Next base: position 5,299 of record DASPTY010000122.1, read on the forward strand.
TATAGCTAGTGCTTCCGGGGTTCGTGGTGATGCTTACCGTGCCGTTGTACCCGCTGCTCGTGGGCCATCCATCGGCCAGGTTCGTGCGAATCACGTCCTTGTAAGTATCCACCTTGTCTTTCATGGTCAAAGTGGAGCCATCGCCCTCGGCCAGGAACAGGTTGCCGTTGGTGTGGGTGCGCCCGCCAAAACTGAAGTCGGGACCCGCGTGGAACGTCAGGTCCATGTCGGAGAAGACTCCGAACTGGAACATCGGAATGCCGACCGTCTGGGTCGACCGCTGCAGCTTCACTTCTCGGCCAAGCGAAGTCCTTGCGTTGACCGTCAAGGTATATTGCGTGATCAACGCATTCATCCCGACATACGGGCCTGATTTGATCGTCGAGACCGTGGGCGCGGGATTGCCATTGGTGTCGGTCGCCAGCGGAGTAATGGTGTAGCCGGAGTGTCCGTCCCCCGTCACATAGGAAATTCCGCCAATGACCGGAGGAGTCGTTTGCAAGGCATTGATCTGCGAAATGCTCGGCGCATAGGTCTGGCTGAATAGATTTCCCAGGCCTGCCGTGAGCTGCTCCATGCCCGCTTCTGCTCCGTAGAAGGCTTGGACGTCATCATTCGTGGCCCCCGCCAACTGCTGATTCGAAATCAGCAGAATGGCGAAGCCCACCAGCAAGCTGGACATCAGGAACAGGAGCAGTAGAGTGGTGAGGAGCGCAATGCCAGCCTCGCGACCGAACCGTTTCGATTTTTTGTACAGAATTGTGCTCATTCTCGACTCCTCTTATTGGTACCGATTCACGTAGGAGAGACTGCGGAGGCTCACCTGCGTCATCATGTTGTTTCTGGCAAAGAGAGACTGGTTCCCCTTGCGAACTTTGTAGCTGGACCGTGCCGCCAGGTATACGTTCACGGAACGGATTTGGGATTCGGAATTGCCGGCGGGCACGGTGGCCTGGTTTGCAGGATTCGTGACCCCGTCCACGAAGTTATAGGTGAATTGCAGATTCTCCATGGTCTCGCCGACCGGCGTCGGAGGATACGAGTTCCCCACTGGAAGATTGACCTGCCGGACGAGACGCACGAATGGCGGAGCGCTGATGTTGTCCAGGTAGTACGTTACCATCCAGACGCGCGTGGCCGTGGTCGGCGGAAAACAAGAAGCCGCCCCGCCGCAGGAAGGCCCACCCGTTTCCAACTGGCGGATGGTTCCGCTGGTATCGGTCCGTCCGTTCAAGCCAAACGCGTCGCCTGAGGCAAATGTCAACGTTTGTCCGGCAACACCCGTGACCGCCAAAATGGCGCCGTTAGGATTGTTGGTGTTGTTGAACATCACCAGGTCGCCCACCTGGATAGTGATTCCGGCGGCGGCCAGGTTGACGCACGTCGAGTCGAACGTGACCGACAGCGTGCTGCCGGACAACGACAAGGAGCCGGCCGGGCATCCGGGACTAGGGGGACTTGCGGTCGCCGGCTGATTGATGGGCCGGTTGTCCAATCCTAGTGTGTTGTCAGCGTACAGAATCGTAATCTCGTCGGTGACGCTGTTTGGATTGAGTGGAGTGCCGGTGGTCGCGTCAGGAGCGGTGATGCCGGGTCCCAGCATGTTGCCTGGCTCGACCGCAGGGATTGTCGAGTTGCAAGGCGGAAACGTCGTCGTACCACCAAGTTTGGGCCGGTTAATGGCCGCCGTGGTGCTGCATGGGCTGGTGGTTGACCCGTTTGACGTGTAGGGAATGTTGACGCCGCCCACCGGGATCCCTGTGCCCGCCTGCTGCAGGTCTTGCTCGATCAGCGTCAGTCCCGCGCGCAGATTCTCGGTCATGTCCGCCGCTTGTGTCACCACCTGGTTGGAGGCCGAAGCGTCCTTAAATGTGGACACGGCCGCATACAAAAGAATCAAAGTGACCGCCATGGCGATCATCAATTCCAGAAGAGTGAAGCCGGCGAATTTGTGTTTGCGTTGTGGTTTCATCGGAGGCCTCACGAATAGTTCGAGACGTAACTGGTGATTTGGAACTGCCCCGTCTGGCCCTCATAAGTCCAGTTGATGGTCACTGTCACTTGGTTGAGGTTGGGAACATTGGGAACGGGCGTGAAGAGTATGGTGCGCGTCATCCAAGGATTGAGCGGGATCATAACGTCGTCAGCGGTTCCAAAGATGCCGTCCGGCCCCGGGCCAACGTCTATGCCGTCGGGGATCGCACAGTTATCGTCCTGAGTTCCAAAGAGGCCGTCAGGCCCGGGATCACAGAGCTGCTGAGGACCGTCGTTAAACACGCCGCCTTGGCTGACGTTCGTAATCTGCGCCCAAGTGAGTAGCTTGGTGTCTCGTGCCGTGAATATGGTTTCCATCGCCTCTTGGGCTTTTTGCTGGGCGATGAACTGAATCTGCGCCTGGTAGGAGTTCTTGAGTCCCTGTGTATAAAAGGATGCCAGGGAGAGCACGCCAAAACTGAGCACAGCCATGGCGATCATTGTCTCCAGTAGCGTGAATCCGTTCTTCCTGCTCGGCTTGGCTATTTTTTTCATAGAGCTGCTCCCTACTCGGTCCATCCGTTGGCCGAACCGGTATAGGTGTATTGCCGGACTCGTCCAGTACTGCCCAAGATCGTGACCGCGCGTGCCGTCGAGACCTGACTGGCGATGCCTACGAAAACAGTTCCGTTGAGCGTGTTGGTCCCGGTGTTATCTGTGAACTGCCCCGTGGACGTGAATTCCATGAATGGCGGCCCGCCCGCGACGCCTGCAATACACACGCCGGAAGAGCCGGAGCAGGTTCCGAAGGCCATCGGCGTATCCGGCACGCCACTCTCTTGCATGAGTTTTGTCTGGCGTGGAAGCGTCACCGTTACCACTGGGCCCGCAACGTCACCACTGCCCGCCCTCGGCAGTACTTGGTAAGAGATTGACTGCGGACTTGCTGCCGTATTGAAGGTGACCTGCACATATCGCCGCTGCGTGATGGCCAATTGTCTCGCCACGCGTAATTGGCTCACCACGATGTCCAGCGCGGAGTTGGCCTGATATCCTTCGAGCGAGCCAAAGCTCTGGACCACTGCGAGGCCCATCAAAATCATCATGATGGCCACCACAAACAGTGATTCCAGTAACGAGAAGCCCTGTTCCCTGCGGATTGCTGTTCTCATGGGCGACTCCCAATCCCTCATCCGATCCTGCTGAAATGAGTCAAGCGGCAGAAAATGCCGGTGTTCCCCGGAGCCTCGGGACCTTTGTCTCACCTGGGTTCTGAGGCCTTTGCCGGATTGCTCCGCACCGGGTACACCCGCTCCGCCGATACTCAGTCCTCCCCCACAAGCTACTCATGCGTCTATGCCACTACAACTGGACGTAGGGACGGGTTCGGACCAGCGCCGGTGCATCTGTCCTCGAGTTCCAACGGGACAGTTACTAAGGTTTGCCGAACGCGGGGTGATGGAATGAGTTAATTTCGAGCAGCGCAATAAAGCGTAACCTCTTATGTTTGTGTCACTTCGCATGCGTCCCGCCAGCGCGACCCGTTGAGCTGTCGCGGCTTGGGACTTTTTGCTTCCACAATTTGTACTTGGAGGGTTCCAATCACCCTAGTACTTCCCCTGTTATCGCTCCGACACCCAGTCCGCGAAGAATGGGTCGCGTTCGGGCGTGGAACGCCAATCTCGACTCCCGGCGTGCCTTTATTGCCTCACCTCTGGTGCTGCGAATGTCACCTTTATGTATCGAAGTCGGACCCTTAGTTCTTCGTCAATTCTTTTCAACGCGAAACGGCCGCTGCGAGATCGGCTCGATGCACGCCTGACCTCCGTATAGGTTTCCACCTTGATCCCCTTTACGAAATTCTTATGCGTGATCCATTACTTTCTAACGTCCGCCGACTTATTCTTCATTCTGGTTCGGCGTAGACAACGTCATTCTTGCCTCCTCGACACACTCCCAAATGTGGAATCTGTCGGAATTGGCGCGCACGGAGAGATTGCTGTGATGGACCTTATCTTTATTGCCTCGACCGCACTGTTCGTTGTGATTGCGGTTCTCTATGTGCGGGCCTGTGAGCGTTTGAAGAAGGGCTGAACAGAGGCGATCTGATGACATTCGAAAACGCGGTGCTCTTGCTGATTTGCCTGGGACTGTGCGGCTATTTGCTCTACGCGCTGCTGAGACCGGAAAAATTCTGACATGACCTCGAATGGCTGGTTCCAAATCCTTTTTCTGACCCTCGTGATCCTGGCTGTTACCAAGCCTCTGGGCACTTTCATGGCGCGTGTTTTCAACCGGGAAAAGACGTTTCTCGACCCGCTGCTGCGCCCGATCGAGAGGCTCGTCTATCGCGTCACCTCAGTGGAAGAGCAGCACGAGATGCGGTGGACGGAATACACCATCTCGATGCTCCTCTTCAGCGGCTTTTCGATGTTCCTTCTCTACGTTATCCAACGCGCCCAGCAATGGCTCCCGTTGAATCCTCAAAAGCTCTCGAATGTGCCGTCAGCATTGGCGTTTAATACTGCTGCATCCTTTACCACAAACACGAATTGGCAGAACTACTCCGGCGAATCCACCATGAGCTACTTCACGCAAATGGCGGGGCTCGCGTATCACAATTTCACTTCAGCGGCTACCGGTATCGTCCTCGCGATTGTGCTAATCCGCGGCATTGCACGCAAAGAAACGGAGAAGCTTGGAAATTTCTGGGTGGACATGACGCGTTGCCTGCTGTGGATTCTGCTGCCGATTTGCCTTGTCGGCGCGCTCGTGCTCGTCTCCCAAGGCGTGGTGCAAAACTTCAAACCCAATACGGCGGTGGAGCTGACCGAGCCGCAAAGCGTTCAAGCGGTTGACTCCAACGGCAAGACCACGGCGCAAACCGTCACCCAGCAAACGATCGCCCAGGGGCCGGTCGCCTCACAGGAAGTCATCAAGGAACTCGGCACCAATGGTGGAGGATTCTTCGGCGCGAACAGTGCGCACCCGTTCGAGAATCCGACGCCTCTCACGAATTTTCTAGAAATCTTTTTCATCCTCTCCATTTCTTCGGCGCTCACATACACCTTGGGTCGCATGACCGGTTCCCAGCGTCACGGTTGGGCCGTCTGGGCGGCCATGGTGATCCTTTTCTTGTCGGCGGTCTGCACCGCTTACTGGGCCGAAAGCCAGGGCAACCCGCTGCTCAAGGGCGCAGACCATCAAGCCACTGCGCGGCAATCGGGCGGCAACTTGGAAGGCAAAGAAGTTCGCTTTGGCATTGCCAACTCGGCTCTTTTTGCGACCGCCACCACGGACACGAGTTGCGGCGCGGTCAACAGCCAGCACGACTCGTTTACGCCGCTCGGGGGAATGATCCCCATGATCAACATCATGCTGGGTGAGGTCGTGTTTGGAGGCACGGGCTCGGGTCTCTACGGCATCGTTGTCTTCGTAATATTGGCGGTGTTTATTGCGGGCCTAATGGTTGGACGCACGCCGGAATATCTGGGCAAAAAGATTGAATCCTACGATGTCCAGATGGCCATGCTTTCAATTCTCATCATGACCTTCGTGATTCTGGGTTTTTCGGCCTTTGCCGTCGTCAAGCCGTACGGCACTTCGAGCATCACCAACCCCGGTCCCCATGGGCTTTCGCAGATTCTTTACGCCTATACGTCAATGGTGGGCAACAACGGCTCCGCTTTCGGAGGCCTGAACGGCAACACGCTCTGGTACAACACCAGCGGCGCCGTGGCTATGCTTCTCGGCCGATTCTTCATGCACATTCCGATTCTGGCCATTGCTGGAAATCTCGCAAGAAAGAAGATGGTCCCAGCCTCTGCCGGAACATTTCCCGTCACCGGCGGCCTCTTCACGGTCCTTCTCATTTCCACCATTTTGATCGTTGGCGCGTTGACTTTTTTCCCTGCGCTCAGCCTGGGTCCGATTCTCGAGCACTTGCTGATGGGCGCTGGAAAGGTTTTCTAAGACCACTATGGCTGAACGTTCGCATCACAAAACCAAATCGCTCGGCGATTCCAAAATCCTTCGCAGGGCAGTACTGGACTCTTTCCGCAAACTGGATCCGCGGACGATGGTCAAGAACCCAGTGATGTTCGTGGTGGAAGTGGGCGCCTTGCTGACCACGATCCAGCTTGTGCGCGACTCCCTGCACCACGCCGGCAGCTTTCCCTGGGGGCTTCAGATTACGCTCTGGCTTTGGTTCACGGTGGTCTTCGCGAATTTCGCGGAAGCCATGGCGGAAGGCCGGGGCAAAGCCCAAGCTGAGACTCTTCGCAAAGCGCGAGCGGAAACCCCCGCGCATCGTCTCAAGAAAGATGGTCAGACGGAAACTGTCTCAAGTTCCTCGTTGCGCTCCGGCGATATCGTGTTGGTGACGACCGGCGATTTCATTCCTGGCGACGGCGAAGTCATCGAAGGCGTCGCCTCCGTGGACGAATCCGCCATCACCGGCGAGTCTGCGCCCGTCATTCGCGAGTCCGGCGGCGACCGCTCGGCCGTCACCGGCGGCACCCGCGTGCTTTCCGACGAGATCAAGGTGCGCATCACCTCGAATCCGGGCGAAACTTTCCTCGACCGCATGATTCATCTCGTCGAAGGCGCTTCGCGGCAAAAAACGCCCAACGAAATTGCGTTGAACATTCTCCTCGCCGGCCTGACCATTATCTTCCTGCTGGCCGTCGTTACGCTCCAGCCCTATGCCGTCTATTCCGGCGCACCGCAAAATATCTTCGTCCTCGTGTCTCTGCTTGTGTGCCTGATTCCCACCACGATCGGGGGATTGCTCTCAGCGATCGGCATCGCGGGAATGGACCGCATGATCCAGCGTAACGTCATCGCCATGTCCGGCCGTGCCGTCGAAGCATCGGGCGACGTGGACGTCTTGCTGCTCGATAAGACCGGCACCATCACCCTCGGCAATCGCGCCGCGACGAAATTCTGTCCGTCCCCCGGTATTCCTGAGTCGGAACTTGCCGATTGCGCGCAAATTGCCTCCATCGCCGACGAAACTCCCGAGGGCCGCTCGATTGTTGTTCTCGCAAAAGAACGCTACGGCATCCGCGGCCGTGAGATTTCTCAGCACAATCCGACATTTATTCCTTTCAGTGCGCAGACAAGAATGTCCGGCGTGGACATGGATGGCTTTGAAATCCGCAAAGGTGCCCACGACGCAATTGCCAAGTGGGTCGCCGAACGAGGCAATGCCGTTCCGCCGGAAACGTGCCGGACCGTCGAGGAAATCTCCAGTTCAGGCGGTACTCCCCTGCTCGTCGCCAGGAATCGCGTCGTGTTGGGTGCCATCCAGCTCGAAGACATCGTCAAAGGCGGCATGCGCGAGCGCTTCGACCAGCTTCGCGCCATGGGCATTCGCACGGTGATGATCACGGGAGACAATCCGCTGACCGCCGCTGCCATCGCCAAGCAAGCCGGCGTGGATGATTTCCTCGCCGAGGCCAAGCCCGAAGACAAAATGGCGCTCATCAAGAGCGAACAATCGAAGGGAAAGCTTGTCGCCATGACTGGTGACGGCACCAACGATGCTCCTGCTCTCGCGCAAGCCGACGTCGGTGTCGCCATGAACACCGGGACTCAGGCCGCCAAGGAAGCCGGCAACATGGTTGATCTCGACTCCAATCCCACCAAGCTCATCGAAATCGTCGAAATCGGGAAGCAACTTCTTATCACTCGCGGCGCGCTTACCACCTTTTCCGTCGCCAACGACGTGGCCAAGTACTTCGCCATCATTCCCGCGATGTTCGCCGGAGCTTTTCCCGTGCTGAATGTGCTGAACGTTATGCATCTTGCCACGCCGCAATCCGCCATTTTGTCGGCCGTCATCTTCAACGCGTTGATTATCATTGCGCTCATCCCGCTCGCGCTTCGCGGCATTCACTATCGCCCGGTCGGCGCTGCGGCATTGTTGCGCCGCAATCTGCTCATCTACGGCCTCGGTGGCGTGATCGCCCCGTTTATCGGAATCAAGCTGATTGACTTGATTTTGGTCTCTCTACGAATGGCCTAGCCGCATGCGAAAGAAGGCGCCAACTCGACTATGAAAAAGAATCTGATTATCGCTGTGCTGTTCACTTTGGTGACCACCGTAATTTTCGGCCTGCTCTATCCTCTCTGCGTCACCGTTCTCGCTCAAATCATTTTTCCAAACCAGGCGAACGGCCAACTAATTCACAAGGACGGCAAGCTCATCGGATCGCGAATCATCGGTCAGGCGTTCACCGGGCCGCGCTACTTTCACTCGCGCCCCTCGGCTGCGGGAACCGGCAAGGGTTACGATCCTCTCTCCAGCGGCGGTTCCAATCTTGCCCCGACCAATCGTCAGCTCATTGATCGTGTCAACGCCGACATCGATCGCCTGTCCAAAGAAAACCCCGGCGTGCCAGTTCCTATCGATCTGGTCACCACTTCCGGCTCCGGCCTCGATCCGGACATCTCTCCGGCCGCTGCGGAATTTCAGATCCCTCGTGTGGCCCGCGAGCGCGGCGTGCCCGAAGCGGAGCTTCGCGCTCTCGTTGCCAAGCACACAACTCCGCGCCAGTGGGGGTTCCTCGGCGAGCCGCGTGTCAATGTTCTCGAGCTTAATCTCGACCTCGATGCCTCGCATCCTAAGCACTAAGCCTGAAAGCTTTTGGCTCAAATCTGGTGAGGAAACGTGCAAATCTGTAACTTACAGTAGTTTCCCTGGCCGCGATGGTCTTAGAATAAAAGAAGCGCCCGTAGCTCAGCTGGATAGAGCGTCTGCCTTCTAAGCAGAGGGTCGCCCGTTCGAATCGGGCCGGGCGCGCCACCATTTCTCTCGATTCCCGCGCACAAAGGAGTCTTTTGTCCAGTTCCTCTACGTCCAACGCCAGCCTACTTCCACTTCCCTTCTCCCTCAACAATCGTGATGTAGCGATCGATGGGGAGGTCCGTGAATCGCTCCACCTTCCCATTCGGCAGTGGCCACTTGATTTCCAGCCAATCGAGCTTTTCATTTTTGCCGAGCCCCAGCACCATTCGCGGATCGTGAGAGGACAGGTAGCTGCCCCCGCCAACCTTAAATCGGCTCTGCTTCAACTCCCCCGCCTGGTAGCTCACGCGCGCGCCGACAGCATCTATGTTCGACGTCTTGCCGATCAGCTTTAAGCCGATCCAATGATTCTGCTTCCCCGCAAGATTGTGCAGCAGCAGCGGCGCGCCATCGTTCACCGAGAGCAAAACGTCCACCGCGCCATCATTGTCGAAGTCGCCGAGCGCCAGCCCGCGGGCGGAAATGAGCCGGGAGAACAACTCTCCGCATTCCGCGCTGATATTCTTCAGGTTTTTCCCGTCGCTCTTGAAAAGCAACAAAGGCTCGCTATAGGTGACTCCCGGCGCGATTTTGTCAATCAGGTCGTCGGGGTGGCCATCGGCGATGAACAGGTCCAGAAAGCCGTCATTGTCAAAATCAAAGAATTTCAGGCCCCATCCGCTCATGAGCTGCGAGGCACGCTTGATCCCCAGAGGCGCGGCCATGTCGTCGAACGATTCATCGTGCAGGTTGCGGTAGATTCCATAGATTTCGTTGTTCAGATTCGTAACGAACAGGTCCATCCAGCCGTCCTGGTCGTAGTCCGCGGAATCCACACCCATTCCGGAGCGCGCTTTGCCCCCGGGACCGTAAGCGACGTTTGCGGTAAATCCAATTTCCTCGAACTTCCGCCCGCCACGATTCATGAAAATGAAATTTGCCGTGGTGTCATTGGAGACAAACAGGTCCAGGAAACCGTCATTATTGAGGTCCGTCGCGACCACGCCCCAGGATTTTCCAGGATTATCGGCGATGCCCATCTGGCGGCTCACGTCCGTGAACGTCCCGTCTCCGTTATTGTGAAACAGCCAGCTGGCCATCGGATCGAAGATCCTCGGGTAGCAATACTCATTCAACCCTGCAAGGCTTGGAATGTTCGGCGCGCCACAAACGTGGTGGTTCATCCGGTTGAAATCCACGAACCGGCACACAAAGAGATCGAGCTTGCCGTCGTTGTCGTAATCAAACCACACGGCGCTCGTCGCCCAGCCCGAGATGGCAAGCCCGGCCTTGGCGGTCACATCGGTAAACGTGCCATCGCCATTGTTGCGGTACAG
>DASPTY010000123.1:0-5836 GCA_035623175.1 Candidatus Limnocylindrales bacterium
GTCCTCCTGAGGTTTGCATCTGCGTTGTGGCCAGACTGTTGAGCGAGTCTTATTTCCGCGCAGTGACGCGGCCCAAACCTCACATCCGTTCTTCGGCCGCTGTGATATAAGTGCCTTCGGTTTCGCTCCCAGGAGATCCTCGATGCGCATCGCAAAAAATCTAGCAATTGTCTTCGCTCTTGTTTGCCTGCCTCTTGTTGCTCAGCAACAGGCGCCCACGCCCGCGTACAAGAATCCTCACCTGTCCATCCCGGATCGTGTGGCCGATCTTCTCTCTCGGATGACGCTGGAAGAAAAGGTGTCCGAGATCGCCGGCGGGCGTCACGCCGAGCGTGGGCTGCTCGATTCCACGGGACAGCTTCGCTTCAAGACCACGGAGGAGCTTTTCAGAGAACTGTATCGCAACGATAACAAAATGACCGCGCGGGAGCGCGCGCTTGCACACAACGCGCTCCAACGCTATCAGATGGAAAAATCGCGCCTGGGCATCCCGCTGCTGGCATTCGGCGAAGCGCTGCACGGTTACATGGCTTACGGCAGCGCGAGCTTTCCACAGGCCATAGGGCTGGCCAGCACCTGGGATCCGGCGTTGGTCAAGCAAGTGTTCACCGCTGCCGCTGACGAAATGGCTTCGTCGGGCACAAACCAGGCCTTCACTCCGGTGCTGGACCTGGCACGCGATCCACGGTGGGGCCGCACGGAAGAAACTTACGGCGAAGACCCCTATCTCGGGGGGCGGATTGGGGTCGCAGCGATTGAAGGGTTGCAAGGCGATAACTACTTCATCGATCGGCATCATGTCCTCGCTACCGCGAAGCATTTCACTGCGCACGGGCAGCCCGAAAGCGGCACCAACACCGCTCCCGCGAATTTTTCCGAGCGCGAGCTGCGCGAGTTCTATCTTTTCGCATTTGAAGCGGCGATTCGTGAAGCGCGAGCCGGGAGCGTGATGGCTTCATACAACGAAATTGACGGCGTCCCGTCGCACATCAACCACTGGCTCCTCGACCGGGTTCTGCGGCAGGAATGGGGGTTCGATGGCTACGTGACCTCGGATGGCAATGGACTGCAAATGTTGTACCAGGTGCACGGGGTTGCGGCCGATCCTGCCGAAGCCGCGCGGAAAGCGCTGGCCGCCGGGGTGGACTTTGATCTGTCCGACGGCTCCGTTTATCAGACGCTGCTCGAGCAAGTGCGCCAGGGAATCGTTCCCGAAGCGCAACTCGACCGCGCCGTGGCACGGGTCCTCTCCGTGAAATTCCGGCTAGGCCTGTTTGAGAATCCTTACGTGGACCCGGACTACGCGGAAAAGACGACTAATAGCCCGGAGCATCGCGCGCTGGCGGTGAAAGCTGCGGAGGAAGAGATCGTCCTTTTGAAGAATGACAACCATCTTTTGCCGCTCGATTTGAAGAAGCTGAAATCCATCGCCGTGATTGGGCCGAACGCGGCCGATGTGCATATCGGCGGCTATTCGCGGGATCCCGGGCGCGGGGTAAGCGTGCTCGACGGCATTCGTGAGCGAGTCGGGTCTTCCGCGAAAGTGCTCTATGCAGAAGGTTGCAAAATCACCACCGGGAAGCAAGGTTGGGCCGGCTGGTATGAAAACAACACGCAGATGGCCGACCCCAAGGATCAGCAAGCGTCCATCCAAGAGGCCGCGGCCCTCGCCAAGAAAGCAGACGTGGCCCTCGTGGTCGTTGGGGAGACCGAGAGTACTAACCGCGAAGCGTGGTCCGAGCAGCATCTCGGTGATCGCGACTCGCTCGATCTGCTGGGCGCGCAGGAGCAGTTGATTAAAGCCGTGGTCGAGACGGGCGTGCCGACAGTCGTTCTACTCATCAATGGCCGGCCGCTGTCCATTAATTATGTCGCGGCGCACGTTCCCGCGATTCTGGAAGGCTGGTACCTCGGGCAGGAAGGCGGGACGGCCGCCGCGCGGGTGCTATTCGGCGACGTGAACCCGAGTGGGAAGCTCCCGATTACGTTCCCACGCTCTGTGGGACAGCTCCCCGACTATTACAATCACAAGCCGTCGCGGAATCGCAGCTACATTTTCGCTTCGCGCGCACCGCTGTTTCCGTTTGGCCACGGCCTGAGTTACACGTCATTCAAATTTGACAATCTCAAAGTCGAGCCCGCCGCCATTCTGCCGGGCGGCACTGCCAAGGTGACCGTGGATGTCACGAACACGGGTGAGCGCGAAGGCGACGAAGTTCCGCAACTTTACATCCACCAGCGCGTAAGCTCGCAGACGCGGCCCGTACTTGCGCTGCGCGGCTTCCAACGGATCCATCTCCAACCTGGCGAGAAGAAATCTGTGACCTTCACGCTAACTCCGTTCGACCTCTCGATTTTCAACGAGCAAATGCAGCGCGTTGTCGAGCCCGGGCTTTTCGACATTTATGTTGGGCCGAGTTCGGCCAACACCCAGTCGGCTCCACTTCAGGTCTCGGTGAAGTGATCAACGGGGGCACCACCAGAGGTTTGTTTTTGGCTTAGGGATCCGTGACCACTGAAATTCGGGTACTCTGTTCCGCCTAGTGCAACATAAAGATCGACAGAGTCTGTGGCGGAAGGACCAGCTTGAGGCGCTGCCCGGCTAGATCCGCCTGGGCTTGCCCAAATAGCAGGGAGATGCCTGCCGCCGAGTTGGCAGGCGTGTCTTGCAGCGAAACGGTGAACGTCTTCGCGGTGACGCCGTTGTGAAACGCGATGAGCAACTTCTCTTCCTCCGATTCCCGCAGAAAGACGTAGGTTGTGTCGTCGCTCGCAAGGTGCCAGAGCTTTCCTCCGCGCAAAGCCTCATGCTGTTGACGCAGGCGCAACAGCGTTTGCACATACTCGAAGATTTGCTGCTGCCCGGGGGTTCGCCCCTCGTGGGTAAAGGCGTTGTGCTCGTCTTCAATCCAGCCGCCAGGAAAATCCCGCCGGTTGTCGGGGTCGCCTCCTCCGGGCATGCCGATTTCATCGCCGTAATAGAGTTCCGGGATGCCGCGAAGAGTTAACGTCAATCCAAATGCCAGCTTCAATTTCTCAGATGTTAATCCCGCCGCGCCAGCAAGGCGTGGTGTGTCGTGATTCGCGAAAAACGGCACGAGAAAGTCCGGGTGGGGATAGAGCGAATCCTGTCTCAGCACGTTGGCAATCCGTCCGACTGGCGCGCCATTCAGCAACACCTCGCGTAGAGCAAAGTACAGCGGGAAATCAAACACGGTGGTGAGCTGCGTATCAATCCCGTCCCAGCCCTTTCGGCCACCGACAAAGAAGGAGGTAACCGTGGGATCGGGATGAAAGACTTCGCCGATTGTAGAGAGCCGCGGGTAAATCCGCCGCAACTCGTGGTGCCACTGTTCCCAGAACGCCCGCGGCACATAAGGAAACGTGTCAATGCGGTAGGCGTCCAACCCGGAAGCTTCGGCCCACCAGATGCTGTTCTGGATCAGATATTGAACAACCAGCGGATTTTCTGAATTCATATCCGGCAGAGTGTCGGCAAACCATCCGTCCGTGAGGTCTTTGCGCATCTGGGGCGGAGAGTGAGGATCCACCAGGCTCTCAAAAAGTTCGTTGCCTTCCTGGCCTTTATTTCCGAGCGCGTAGAACTCTCGCTTCAGCGGGGAAGTGTTCACCAGATGATGCTCCGCCGTGCCATGGAACCAATCGGGCGTGGGTGGATCCTTCACCCAAGGATGGCGCGGACCGACGTGATTTGGCACAACGTCGAAGAAAACTTTCAAATGTTGCTTGTGCGCGGCTTCCACAAGCTCCTGATAATCGCGCAGCGTTCCCAGGTGGGGATCGACGGCGTATAGATCCACAGCGCCGTACCCGTGGTAGTCCTGCGCCGCCCCGTTCTTCACGATGGGCGTCAGCCAAATCGTTGTGATTCCGAGCTCCTTCAGATAGGGCAAATGCGAAGTGATTCCTTGCAGGTCGCCGCCGTGATACGCGCGCGCCTTGGTGCGGTCATGCGAGCCGGGGAAGTCCGCCGGCTCATCGTTGGTGGGGTCACCGTTGGCAAAACGGTCGGGCATGATGAGGTAGATGACGTCGTCGGGCGAAAGGCCCTGATTCCTGCCCAGGATTTGTTTACGTGCAGCGATGGGCAGCTCAAAAGGGGTCTGCCCTTTCGGTGTGGTGATGCGACAGACCGCAGTGCCGCTCTTGAGTTCCGGCGCCAATTTGAGCCAGACGAAAAGGTAATCTCCGTTCACAGATGACTGGGTGCGGCTGACGACGATCTCGGGGAGATTACAGCTCGCGTGCGTTGCCTGGAGATTCTTGCCGGACAGCAGGACCATGACGTCTGGCGTGAGCCCTACCCACCAATTGGGTGGCTCCACTTTCTTAACCACAGGCGCGCTCGGGTCGGGAGTCTCCTGCGCGAGCGGCGAGGTTTGGGCGGCCAGCAAAATGAGAGTTGCACAGAGCAGCGCGCGCACGGCATAGGCACGTCCGCATTTGGAAGATGATTGGATTCGGAGCATGGCCATCAAAGCGCGAGCTTAACAGAAGTGAGGTGTTTCGGCAGCGAGGATTGCTTCACTCTTGCTCGTGAAACTCGAGCGTTCCAAAGGCCGCAGGGACGTGAAAATTCGGTTTCGGCGAAAAAGTGGGGCTCCAGGCGGCATAGAACCGGGGCTCGGATTCACCTTCAACGCGGAAAAAATTCGCCTTCCACGCGCGTTTCGGGTCGAAGTTCGGGGTCAAGCACTTCATGGGCAGAGCCATTTCCGCTGTCCATGTCTTGGCCGCTTCGTCTTTCACGACGCGGCGCCACAAGCCGCTGTGCAGCTCCTCGATCTTGCCATGCGAAACAGCCAAGTCGATCCACATTCCATTGGGGCTTACTTCAAATTCTCGGTAAACCAACGGATCGCTCGCATCCGGCTGCAGAAAGGTCTCTGCTACGTCGCGGTCCCACAACTCATAACGCCAACCATCTGGCCGAGCATCGAGAAAGACGGTGACGCTCCGGTACACGCAATGAAAGCGGAGAAACAGCGTGTCCGGCGTCCACAGCACCCGCACCTCGGTTGCCCGCTGCGGGTCCGCGTTTTCGCCTCTCCAGTCGCGATCGAAGCGTAGCGCGGGCACCTTCTCCCATGCAGATGTTGACGGGAACCCGTCGCCGTCCGTTTTTTCGATCAAGCGCAGCGCGACAGCAGTTGGGGTGTTCTTCAACGTCTCAGGAGAAACAGAATTCATGGTGTGCCCAGTGTAATTCAGCCAACGGAGACCACTCGCTAAAACTATCGTGCTTGCGGACAAAGAGGCAGCAACAAGAAGGAGCCCTGGTTTCATGGCCCCAATCATAAAAGCTCGGTGTTCCGCTAGCCAACTCTCTCCTGCGTGCAGCAAAACTGGCTGCGGGACCAGCAAACTCATTGCGCACCAGCCGCGGATTGCGGTCCAGCTGGGCTCCTACGCCGTGCTAGCATCAAATGCGAAGCTCATGAGGGGTGTTTAAGATGGAGAAGGTCACGGCCCGAAGGAATTATGGCGTTGAGGTCCGCACGGAGCCGAAGCGCCGCAGTCCCGAAGAATTTCAGTTGGTCAAGCTGCGTATCGAAAACGGCGTCGCTCGCATGACGCTGAACCGTCCCGATCACAATCTTTTGAACGAGAACATGCTGCGCGAACTCGCCGACGGGATCTCTTCTGTCGCGGAGCGCGACGACATCAAGCTCATCGTCCTCGATTCCGCCTGCAAGGTCTTCTGCGGCGGCATCGACGTCGGAGAGTACACTTCCGAGCGCGTCTTTCAGATGATCGATGCATTCCACTCCGTCTTTGCAGGAATCATCGAAACTTCCAAGCCGGTTCTTTGCGT
>DASPTY010000124.1:0-12308 GCA_035623175.1 Candidatus Limnocylindrales bacterium
ACCGGGGCGCTGCAGGAAGTGCTGGGTTTCCTGTATGCCGAGTGTTGTACGAGGAATCGGGTAGTGCCGGCGGAAGCAGTTGTGCAGATTTCGAAATAAAGGGAGCAGCCATGGGCGATAGGAACATCCAAGAAGCTGTGAAGGAAAAATATGGCGCGGCAGCGCGGCAGGTTACGGCCGGAAAATCGGCGTGTTGTGGCGGAGGAGCCGAGCTCAGTGGTTGCGACCCGATCACCCGGAATTTGTATGACGAAGCCGAAAAGTCAGGACTGCCGGCAGATGCGGTCGCGGCATCGCTCGGTTGCGGCAATCCCACGGCGCTCGCAAAACTGCAGCCTGGCGAAGTTGTTCTGGATTTGGGTTCGGGCGGCGGGATCGACGTGCTGCTATCCGCAAAGCGCGTTGGGCCTACGGGCAAGGCTTATGGGCTGGACATGACCGACGAGATGCTGGCGCTGGCCCGCGAGAACCAGAAGAAGGCCGGGGTGCAAAACGTGGAATTTCTGAGGGGCACGATCGAAGAGATTCCGCTCCCGGAGAACACGGTGGACGTGATCATATCGAACTGCGTGATCAATCTATCGGGTGACAAGGACCGCGTGCTGCGCGAAGCCTTTCGCGTGCTCAAGCCCGGCGGCCGCCTAGCTGTGTCTGATGTTGTGATTCGAGGTGAGGTGCCGGCCGCGGTGCGGAAGAGCATGGAGTTGTGGGTTGGCTGCATCGCCGGGGCGCTGCAGGAAGCGGAGTACAGGGAGAAGCTGCAAACGGCCGGATTCGAAGCGATTGACGTGGAACCGACCCGGATCTACGAAGTGGAAGAGGCGCGCGACTTCCTGACCGCTGCGGGGCTGGATGCGGACGTGGTTGGACCGCAGATCAGGGACAAGTTCATGAGCGCGTTTATTCGAGCGAAAAAGCCTGCGGCTTACGATCGCCCACCTGGCTGTGTTGACTTGCCTTGCTGCAATTGAGCCATTCGCATGAAGCCGCCGTACAACGTGCTCTTCCTCTGTACCGGGAACTCGTCGCGTTCTATTCTCGCCGAAGCCATTCTCAATCATCGTGGGAAACCGAATTTTCGGGCGTTCAGCGCCGGGAGCCATCCACGCGGCGAGGTTCATCCCAATACGATTCAGCAACTGGAACGAGCAGGGCTTTCGACTTTAGGGCTGCGCAGCAAGAGTTGGGACGAGTTTGCCAAACCGGGGGCGCCTCGAATGGATTTTGTCTTCACTGTTTGCGATCACGCGGCCAGAGAGGTTTGTCCCATCTGGCCGGGCCAGCCGATCACAGCGCACTGGGGATTGCCAGACCCGGGGAATATGCCTGGCAACGCTGCGGACCTCGAGCGCGCGTTCAGAGATGCTTTCGTGACGCTGGATCGCAGGATTGGGCTGTTTTTGAGCCTGCCGCTTGCCAGTTTGGATACGCTGGCGGTCAAGAAAGAAGTGAAGGGAATCGGCCAGAAATAACCTGAATCAGTGCAGGAAGTGGCGCATTTCGGTGAAGACCATTGCAAGCCCTAGACGGTCCGCAGTGGCAATTACGTCCGGATCTTTCACCGAGCCGCCGGGCTGAATCACCGCGGTTGCGCCCGCTCGCGCGGCTTCTTCGACGCCATCCGGGAACGGGAAAAACGCATCCGAGGCAACGACACTCCCCTGCAACGACTTCTGTGCCTTGGCCACGGCAATTTTCACGGAATCCACGCGGCTCATTTGGCCCGCGCCCACACCCAAGGTGGCGCCATCCTTGACAAAAAGAATGGCGTTGGATTTCACGTGCTTGCAGACTTTCCAGCCGAACTTCAGGTCGGCGAGTTCTGCTTCGGTTGGCGCGCGCTTTGTGACGACGCGTAATTCCCTGCCCTTCAGGGTGCCGAGGTCGGGCTGCTGCACCAGCATGCCGCCAAAGATCGGCTTGAGTTGCAGTTCGCGGTCGGGATCGAGGCCGCCCTGAGGGAGCACCAGCAGGCGAAGATTCTTCTTCGCGGAGAAGATTTCCTGCGCGCGATCGGCAAATCCCGGGGCGATGATGCATTCCACGAACAGCTTTGAGACAGCTTCCGCGGTCACAGCATCCACGATGTGATTGAAGGCGAGCACGCCACCAAAGGCTGAGAGCGGGTCGCACGCAAAAGCCTTCGTGTAGGCGTCGAGAAGCGTATTCTGCTCGGCGGCACCGCAGGGATTGTTGTGTTTGATGATAACCGCGGCAGGGCGCTCAAATTCGGCTACCAAGCTGCGCGCGGATTCCAGGTCCACGTAATTGTTGTAGGAAAGCTCCTTGCCTTGCAATTGCTTCGCTGCCGCCAAGCCTCTTGGCACGCCGCCCGCCGGGACATAGAGTGCTGCGGATTGATGCGGATTTTCGCCGTAACGCAGTTCCTTTTTCCGCCGCAGGGCCACATGAATGCGCTCGGGCAAAACCGCTTTGGGCTGAACTTCCAATTTGTCCCCAAGCAGGCCCAACCGTTCGAGGTTCATGGTGATGAGGCCGTCGTAGTTCGAAGTCGTGGCAAACACCTTACGGGCCAGCTCCAAACGCAAGGATAGTGAAGTGTTTTTGCCGGCTTCGAGTTCCGCCGCGACGCGTTCGTAATCCGCAGGATCTGTCACTACAGTGACACTTTCAAAATTCTTTGCCGCAGAACGCAGCATGGTCGGCCCGCCGATATCAATGTTCTCGATCAAGTCTTCGGTGGTCAGATAGGCCTTCGCCGCGGTTTCTTCAAAAGGATAAAGATTGACGACGACCAGATCGATCGGCGCGACGCCGTGTTCCTGTGCCTGCTTCAGATCCTCGGGGTGGTTCCGCCGGAAGAGCAACCCACCGTGCACCTTGGGGTGCAATGTCTTCACGCGTCCGCCCAGCATCTCCGGCCAACCAGTGAACTCCGACACATCCTTCACGGGGACACCCTCTTCGCGAAGCAGCTTGGCGGTTCCTCCGGTGGACAGAATTTCAATCTTCAGCGCCGCCAACTTTCTGGCGAAGTCCACGATGCCGGTCTTGTCAAACACGCTCAGCAGCGCCCGCTCCACAGCCATGAGGTCCTCCACAGTTGCTAGAACCCATTAGTGTACGCGGAGGCGCAGGTTTTCAAGAAATGGGGGCTGTGGGAAAAACGGCCGGGGTCGGTCAGGATTTCACGAGCGCTTTGAGCTTGACCTGGCCATCCACCGTTTCGACGACGTATTCCACGTCGCGGCACTTCTTCTTGGTTTGTAGATCTTTGGTCTTCTTGCGGACGAATTCGTTGAAGCTGGAGCGCGTGACCTTCTCGGTCTCTTCCCCAACCTGTTTCTTGGCCGCAACAAACGCTTGATAAAGCTGATCCACTTTTTGTGTTTCTTTATCCGGCTCGGAGAAAGCCACGCGGAAAGGCTTCTGCGCTGCAGCGGCAGCAGGAATCGTCGTACTTTCTTTCTGGCCAGCTTCAGGCTGGGAACGAGCGCGTTCGGCTTCGATGGCCTTCGCCGCCGCGCCGAAGTGGCGCTGGATGATGCCCTCTTCGCGCTGCGCCGTGCGCTTCCGGAACATATCTTTATACTTGGCGTAGGTTTGCGAGAGGTTGTTGTAGCGGAAGCGCTGGCCGAACTTCAGTTCTCCGCCGCGCTCGGCATAGCGCTTGATGATAAGTTCAATGCGCCACTCGACTTCGGTGGGCGGTCGTTTCCTGCCACCGCCGAAGTACATGTCGTACTCAATTTTCAGCTGCCGGATGTCCCGTTCCAGTTGCGACAGCTCTTCATCAATCGTGGCCATGAAGTGGAGCCCCTCGAAACTCATCCTAAGAGCGCCCAATGCGGGCGTCAACCGTCAACCCTGCGGACGGCAGCGGATTCTACAACCGCGCTCCGGGCCATGGCACTGCCCGGAAGGACAGGCGGGAATTGCGGGCGGAGGAGGGCTGTGATGAAATGACGCCATGCCTCAACCGGTCAAGCGTGCACCCTCCGCGGATCAGACCGCGCTGCTTCGAAGGCTTCCGTCCGTAGATGAACTTCTGCTGCGCCCGGGCGTAGCCGCGCTCTGCAAGACACTGGACCGCACCTACGCGGTGGAGACGATTCGCGAGGTGCTTGCGCAGGTACGGAGGGAGATTGTTTCCGGAGAATTAGTGGACGAGGCGGCCATTGGACCCGAAGCTGTCGAGCAACGTATCCGCGCGGCCGTGGAGTCCGAACTTGCGCCTTCGTTGCGCCCAGTGATTAACGCTTCGGGTGTGATCCTTCACACCAACCTCGGCAGGGCTCCGCTTTCCCCGGCAGCCATCGCAGAGTTCCATCAATCAGCAACGCAGTATTCCAATCTTGAATACGATTTGGGCGCGGGAGCACGTGGCAAGCGCGACGTACATCTTTCGCGGCTGATCGAGCGGTTGACGGGCGCGGAAGCGGCGATTGTGGTGAACAATTGCGCCGCGGCGGTTCTGGTGACACTGGCGGCTCTTGCCCGGGGCGGGGAAGTCATCGTCTCGCGCGGCGAATTGATCGAGATTGGCGACGGCTTTCGCATTCCGGAAATCATGGAGCAGAGCGGCGCGGCGCTTCGCGAGGTTGGCACGACCAACCGTACACGGATTGCCGACTACG
The DNA here is from genome assembly GCA_035623175.1 of Candidatus Limnocylindrales bacterium. Taxonomy (GTDB): domain Bacteria; phylum Acidobacteriota; class Terriglobia; order Acidiferrales; family UBA7541; genus Acidiferrum. The sequence goes on from DASPTY010000124.1 coordinate 4,599, forward strand.
AAAATGCCATCAATGAAAAATCGCGCCTCCTCTTGCGCGTGCATCCGTCCAACTTCACCGTGACGGGGTTCACGGAAAAGCCCGAAGTCGAGGATTTGATTGCCCTCGGCGGCCGCCGCGGATTGCCGGTGATCGAGGACCTCGGATCCGGCTGCCTCGTTGATCTTTCCTCTGTTGGAATCAGCGAGCCGACTGCGCGAGGAAGTATCGTGGCGGGATTCTCGTTGGTGCTGTTCAGCGGAGACAAGCTTCTCGGCGGACCGCAAGCAGGCATCATCGCGGGAAAGAAAGACCTGGTCGCAAAGGTCCGCAGGCACCCGCTTTTCCGAGCGTTGCGCGTGGATAAATTGACCATCGCGGCGATGGAAACGACTTTGCGAGCGTATTTGCGCGCGGCCTGGAAGGAGATTCCTTCGCAGCGGATGATTCGAGCATCTCTTGAGGAGATAACGCGGCGGGCTTCGAGTTTTGCGGAATTGTTGAAAGCGAAAATTCAAGCGCATGATGCACGGATCGAGATTGCAGAAGGACATTCGCTGGTCGGCGGGGGGTCCACACCGGCGCAATCGCTGCCGACGAGCCTACTTCGGATCACAAGCGGCCGATATTCTGCAACGGAATTGGAAGCTCGCTTGCGCACTGGCTCTTGCGGAATGCCGGTAATTGCGCGAATCGAGGAGGACCGCCTGATCCTCGATTTGCGCACAGTTTTCCCGGAGCAGGAGAGCGCTCTCGCTGAATCTGTGGTTGCTGCCGTGCGTTGAGATTCTTCATACTTCCTCCATGTTGGCTTTTCAGGTTGCACATTGTCGTTTGAAAGTGGTTCGAAAGTCTCTGCCGAGACTTCGCCCAGGCTGGGCGCTGATTCGCGTGCGATTGGCGGGAATCTGCAATACGGACATCGAGATTCTCCGTGGTTACCATCAGTTTTGGGGCGTGCCGGGTCACGAATTTTTGGGTGAAGTTGCGGACGTTGCGGGAGTTTCACCGGCGGTGCAGAAGCGTTGGCTCGGCAGGCGCGTGGCGGGCGAAATCAATGTGACGTGCTCCGCCTACGGTTATAAGCCAGTTTGCGGTTTTTGCCGCCGTGGCCTGAAGACTCACTGCGCGCGACGCAGCGTGCTCGGCATCGTCGCTCATGATGGCGCGTTTGCCGAATACCTGGCACTGCCGATTGAAAATCTCCATCTCATGCCCGCAAACGTCTCCGATGAGAAGGCGGTCTTTATTGAGCCACTGGCAGCGGCTTGCGAAATCCTCGATCAAATTTCGGTTCGTAAGTTTGTTCGCGCGGCCGTACTGGGCGATGGAAAACTCGCGCAATTGATTGCGCTTGTTCTGCAAGCCGCCGACTGCACCGTGACGCTGTATGGCAAGCATGAGGCCAAGCTGAAACTTGCGCGCCAGGCGGGAATTCGGACAAAGAAAGTCTTGGGCAATGCCAAGGACCTGAAGCGGGTAAAGGATTCGTACAAGCTGGTGGTAGAGGCGACTGGGTCACCAATGGGTCTTTCTCTTGCGCAGCAGATGACCGAGCCACGCGGAACGCTGGTCTTGAAATCCACGTTTCAAGGGACTGCACGCGTCGAGACGTGGCCCGTTGTCGTCAAGGAACTCACCGTGGTCGGCTCCCGCTGCGGTCCCTTTGCCAAAGCGATTGCACTGCTTCGATCAGGCAAAGTCAATCCCACCCCTATGATTTCGCGCATATTCCCGTTGAAGGACGCCGCCAAAGCAATTCGTTACGCGCAGCAGCGCGGCGTGATGAAAGTTTTGTTGAAGAGTTGAAACCTGGCTACAAGCGGTTGATGCAGGAGGCGACGCAGGCGGCGCCGAAGCCGTTGTCAATGTTGACGACGGTTACGTTGGACGCGCACGAGTTCAACATGCCTAGAAGCGCGGCCACACCGCCAAAGCTGGCTCCGTAGCCCGTGCTGGTCGGCACGGCGATGACCGGAACAGCGACGAGACCGCCGACAACGCTGGGCAGCGCGCCTTCCATCCCGGCTATGCAAATGATCACGCGTGCTTCGGCCAACATTCCACGGTGCTCGAGCAGGCGGTGAATCCCTGCGACCCCCACGTCGTAGAGATGCTCTGCGCGATTTCCCATCATTCGCGCCGTGAGTAGAGCTTCCTCTGCGACAGGGATGTCGCTTGTGCCCGCCGAGACCACCAGGATCGTTCCCTTCCCGCTGACCTCCTTGGTGCGCTCGATGGTAATGACACCGGAAATGGGGTGATACTTCGCGTTGCGGCTCATGCGTTTCACCGCGGCGTGCGTTTTCGCGTCCGCGCGGGTCACCAGAATGTTTTGCCGCGCGTCTTTGTGGCGAAGCATCGCGCGTACAATTGCCGCGACCTGCGCCGGCGTTTTTCCTTTCCCGAAGACCACTTCGGCGTAGCCTTGCCGCAACATGCGGTGGTGATCCACCTTCGCAAAATCGATATCTTCAAAGGGCATGTGCTTGAGGCGCTCAACAGCGGTCTGTGATGCAAGTTTCCCCTGCTCCACGGATTTCAAAAGTTTCAGAATTTCTTCGGAATTCATCGTGTTTGACCGATGAAAATCTTAACATCCCCGCCGCTCAGGAACCACGCTTGACTTGCCGCAGCGCCGCTGCGAGACTGAATTTCTCCGCAGATTTCCATGGCTGCCATTCAAGGAAGAATCATCACACTCGGTGTGACCGGCGCTAGCGGGGCCATCCTCGCGCAGAAGGCTCTCGCGCTTTTGGAGGATGACTCGCGCGTCTCGCGAATACATCTGGTCGTCACCGAAACGGGTCAGCGCCTCTTCTCCGAGGAATTAGGCATTAACTCCGGCGACCTGAAAAAACTTCCCGGGCGAATTTTGGGGCGAATTTCCCGAAAGATTGAAGCAATTCCGAACAAGGACGTGGGAGCCTGCATCGCTTCCGGAAGCTACGCCGTGCACGCCATGATCGTGATTCCCTGCACGATGGGCGCGCTCGCGTCAATCGCTTGCGGCATGTGTGACGACTTAGTGGCCCGTGCCGCGGATGTCATGCTGAAGGAAGGCCGGAAGCTCGTGCTGTGTGTGCGGGACACCCCGTTCAATCGCATCCATCTCGAAAACATGTTGCGCGCGCAACAGGCGGGTGCGGTGATTATGCCCGTGGTACCTGCATTTTATTTCAAGCCAAAATCCATCGGCGAAATCGTCACGCAGTACGTTTGCCGCGTGCTCGCGCAGGCCGGTTTGCCGCAAGAGAAGATGTATCGCTGGACCGGCAGCGCGGGGGCACGAAAGGAAGAGAAATAACGGCAATGGCAGGGCGCATTCGCACCGTACTCGAAATGATCAAGTTCGAGCACTCCGTGTTTGCGCTGCCTTTCGCGCTGACCGGAGCGTTGCTCGCCGCGCGCGCCAGCACACATGGGTGGCCGACAGTCTGGCAGATGGTATGGATCGTGATTGCGATGGTGGCGGCGCGGTCGGCCGCCATGACCATGAACCGCATCGCCGACCTGCGCTACGACAAAGAGAACCCTCGCACGAAGTCGCGAGCGCTGGCGACCGGCGCGCTTACGGTTCCGTTTGCGTGGGTCTTTACGCTGACAGCAGTGGCGCTCTTCTTCGTGGCTGCGTGGCAACTCAATTCGCTCGCGCTGAAATTGGCACCGCTGGCGCTCGTTATTCTCTTCTTTTACTCTTACACGAAGCGGTTTACCCACTGGTCGCACCTGTTTCTCGGGTTCGCGCTAGGCATTTCTCCCGCAGCAGCCTGGATAGCAATTACCGGCAGCCTCGATTGGCGAATGCTGATTCTTTGCGGCGCGGTCACACTCTGGGTAGGCGGCTTCGACGTTTTGTACGCCTGCCAGGACATCGACTTCGACAAGGAAGCCGGCCTGTACTCGGTGCCGAAGCGATTCGGCGTTGCGAACGCGCTGCGCATCGCGCGGCTGATGCACGCAGGTGTGGTGCTGCTGCTGAGTTGGCTGGCCGCGAGTTTGGGTTTGCCGTGGCCAGCGTGGGCGGGAATCGTAGTGGTGGGGGCACTTTTGGCGTACGAACATTCGCTGGTGAAGGCCAATGACCTGAGCAAGCTAAACGCTGCGTTCTTCACGGTGAACGGCTATATTAGTATGGTGTTTTTGCTGTTCTGGGGCGCGGCGGCCGCGATTTGGCACGTTTGAATCGTTCAAAATTTGAGAATTCGTAGCGCCGTGGCCGGGCCAAGGCATAATGGAAAGTGGAACTGTGGCTGAGCTGACCATCACCGACGCAAGTCTGAAGCCCATTGCCGAGAAGGTGCTCGGGGGCGAGCGCCTTTCTTTCGATGATGGTGTGGCGCTTTATAAGACTCCGGATTTGCTCGCCGTAGGCTGGTTGGCCAACTACATTCGCGAGAAGCGTCACGGGGACATCACGTATTACAACGTCAATCGGCACATCAACCCGACCAACGTTTGCGTGGCGCATTGTAAGCTTTGCGCGTTTGGCCGCGATCCAGGCGCACCCGGGGCCTATACGTACGCCCTCGAGGAGATTTATGAACGCGCCGCGCAAGGTGTCCGCGAAGGCGCCACGGAATTTCACATTGTCGGTGGACTGCACCCTGATCTTCCCTTCGACTACTTCCTGGATTTGATTCGCGGCCTGAAGCAGCGGCACCCGCACGTACACCTAAAAGCGTTCACCATGGTCGAGGTGCATTATTTCGCGCGAATCGCGAAGCTCACCATCGACGAAACGCTTAGCAAGATGAAGGAAGCGGGCGTGGATTCCTGCCCGGGCGGGGGCGCCGAGATTTTTCACCCACGGGTACGCCGGATCATCTGTGACCACAAGGTGAGCGGGCGCATGTGGCTGAGCATGGCGAAGAAGGCGCATCGCATCGGCCTGCGTTCCAATGCGACGATGCTGTACGGCCATGTGGAGACCGTGGAAGAGCGCGTTGACCATCTCGTGCTTCTGCGCGAGGCGCAGGACGAAACGCACGGGTTTGTGGCGTTCATCCCCCTAGCGTTTCATCCAGAGAACACGCCGCTCGCGCACATTCCGAAGCCCACCGGATACGACGATTTGCGTAATATCGCGGTGTCGCGCCTGATGCTCGACAATTTCGATCACATCAAGGCCTACTGGGTCATGCTCACGCCGAGCATCGCACAAATCGCTTTGCGTTTTGGCGCAAACGACATGGACGGCACAGTGGTAGAAGAGAAGATCTACCACGACGCAGGCGCAAAGACTGCGGAGTTCACGCCGCGAGCAGAACTCGAGCGCCTGATTCGCGCCGCGGGACGCGTGCCCGTCGAGCGCGACACGCTGTACAACCCGATTGATCGAAGCAAGCTTCCACCAATAGTCCCGGCTACACCTCTCGGCCTGGTCTCCCTGAGCCATAACGTATAGAGTTATACGCGCTGCAACCTGTCAAAAGGTGCGAAAATTCAGTAGTTTCCGCGACTGCGGAGTTGAGTCGTAGCAAGGAACCGGAACGCGTTGCGCTCTGCGAACGTCTTAAGAGCATAGACGAACAGGCAGGGGCAAACCGCTCAATGCGTACCATCGTCCTTCTGCTTATTTCCAATATCTTCATGACGTTCGCGTGGTACGGCCATTTGAAATTCCGTCACACGGCGTTGTGGAAGGTGATTGTCGCGAGCTGGCTCATTGCGTTTTTCGAATATTGCTTCCAGGTGCCCGCCAACCGGTTCGGCTCGTACGAGTTCACCAGCGCGCAGCTCAAGACCATTCAGGAAGTCATCACACTTTCCGTGTTCTCGATTTTCTCGATTACGTATCTGGGCGAGCCTTTCAAGTGGAATTATGCCGCGGGCTTTGGGCTCATCAGCCTGGGCGCATTCTTCGTTTTCCACCAGTGGTAGAATCAGTCGTCGTCCGCGTATAACCCGCCCTCCCCTTCCCGAATCGAATTTAGATACGCAACCCTGGGCGACACGCAAAGGAGACAAACGCATGCAACGCAAAGCTTCCGCAATCTGGCAAGGCGACCTGAAATCCGGCAAAGGCAGCATTTCCACGGATAGTGGCACACTGAAAGACACACAGTATTCCTTCAGCACACGCTTTGAGAACGGCATTGGCACCAATCCCGAAGAGCTCCTGGCGGCGGCTCATGCGGGATGCTTCACGATGGCGCTTTCCGCGCAGCTTGGCGCCGCAGGCTTAACTCCCACGAAGCTTGAGACTTCCTGCACGATCACGCTTGAGAAGGTTGGCGAAGGCTTTTCCATCACCAAGAGTCACCTGGACCTGGTCGCGCACGTGCCCAATGCCGACAAGGCCAAATTCGATACGGCGGTGAAGGCAGCCGAGACCGGATGCCCGGTTTCCAAGCTGTACAAGGCTGAGATCAGCGTAACTGCCCAGCTCGTCACGTCGAAGTCCGCCTGAGTATCGAGTCAGCGTCAATCCGAGTACAATGCTGCGCATGATTCCCGTTCCGGGTGTCTTTATTGCCGGTGTCGCGGTATTTCTCGTCGTGGCGTGGGATGCGTTTGAGGCCATCATTCTGCCGCGGCGGGTCACGCGAAAATTCCGGCTGACACGCTTCTATTACCTGGTGACCTGGCGGACCTGGAAATTCTGTACGCGGCTGCTTCCTACGCGCAAATCGCGGGAAGCGTTTCTCGGATTTTTCGGCCCCATTTCGTTGCTGTTTCTGATTGGAGTCTGGGCGATCGGGCTGGTGTTTTCCTTTGGCATGATGCAGTACGGCGCGGGGTCCGCAGTCAATGTGTCCGGAATGAGCGCGAGCTTGTACACCGACCTGTATCTCAGCGGCACGACTTTTTTCACCTTGGGACTGGGAGACGTAATCCCTCGCTCTGGACTTGCACGAGTCCTGGTTGTCGCCGAGGCAGGGTTTGGCTTCGGTTTTCTTGCAGCAGTGATTGGCTACCTGCCCTTCATTTACGGCGCCTTTGGAAACCGGGAGGCCAACATCGTATTGCTGGATGCGCGCGCGGGGACGCCACCCACAGCAGGTGAACTACTCCGGAGGCACAGCTACACTTCAGGGCACGAAGCTCTCCACGATCTGCTCAACGAATGGGAACACTGGTGCGCGGTGCTCCTCGAAACTCACCTTTCCTATCCCGTATTGGCTTACTTTCGTTCACAACACGATAACCAATCCTGGATCGGCTCCCTTACGGCCATTCTCGATACCTGCTCGCTAGTTATTGCGGGGATCGAGGATTCCTGTGCGAAGCAGGCGGAGCTGACTTTTGCGATTGCGCGCCACGCCGTGGTGGATCTTTGCCAGGTGTTCAGTGCTGCTCCCCGGCCGATGGAGTTCGACCGACTGCCGCGTGAAACGCTTGGGAAAATTCGTGCCAAGCTTGCGACGCATGGCATGGTGCTTCTGCCCACTGCTGAAGCGGATCAAAAACTCGCGGAGCTTCGCCAGATGTACGAACCGTACGCCTACGCCCTGGCCAATCATCTGAGCCAGGCACTTCCGCCTTGGATTCCGGAGGCAAAAGGCAAGGACAACTGGCAGACAACGGCATGGGCGCGAAGGGCCGGCGTTATGGATAAGGAAACGGTCAGCGTTTTGCACGACGATCATTTCTGAAACTGCAGATATCAGAAGAATTTCAGACCTTTGGAGGACGGATTTCCAGCGGGGAGATTACCCATGAAAGCGATTCAAGTTCATCAATTTGGAGGTCCGGAAGTCTTGGAACTCCACGAAGTCGCCACGCCCA
>DASPTY010000125.1:0-4843 GCA_035623175.1 Candidatus Limnocylindrales bacterium
CTCGTTTTCGCCCGCGATGGCACCGCTCCATGCTACCTGAAAGGCGTCGAGCTCTCGGCCGCCGTTCTGGGCACAACACGACCGGGCTTGGTACCATGTTCATCAAAAAGTGCGCGGAAGAAGTACTCGGCAGTCGCGCAAAGGAGATCCCCCATGGCTCACCAGCATCCTCCCCGCTTCCTCAAGATCGTTGACGACGCCAGGACTCGCGTGCGCGAGACCAATGTCGACGAAGTCAAGAAGCGCATGGACCACGGCGACAAGTTCTTGCTGGTCGACGTGCGCGAGGAGAGCGAGTTCGCCAAGGATCACCTTCCCGGCGCGATTCATCTGGGCAAAGGCGTGATCGAGCGCGACATTGAAGTGCGCGTGCCCGATCTCAACTCCGAGATGATCCTCTATTGCGGCGGAGGCTTCCGCTCCGCTCTCGCGGCCGACAACCTGCAGAAGATGGGCTACACCAACGTGATTTCCATGGATGGCGGCATTCGGGGCTGGAGGGAGAAGAACTTTCCCTTGGTAAAAGGGTGAAGAGATGGTCCCGCAATCTCCCGATTGTCGAGCTAGCCTAAAACATTCTTGATCGCTGGATACAGCCGCCGATACCTCGCATAGCTTGCATTCAGCATATTGACTGCATCTGGCTGTGGTGGAATCGTTGCCGCTACACGCACCACGGCGGCGCATGCCTCGTCGACCGAACTCCACACTCCTGCTCCGACTCCAGCCAGGATGGCCGCTCCATACGCGGCACCCTCATCGGCTTCCACGATCTCCACCTCGCGGCAGTAAACATCCGCCTGAATCTGCCGCCACAGCGGCGATCGCGCTCCGCCTCCCCCGAGTCGAACCTTGTTCAGTACGATTTTCATCTCGTCGAACAAAGTAAAGGTATCGCGCAGGCTGAAAGCGACGCCCTCAAGAATGGCGCGAATCACGTGCGCCCGTGTGTGTGCCGCCGTGAGCCCCACCAACGCTCCCCGCGCGTCCGGATCAAGATGCGGCGTCCGCTCGCCCATCAGATACGGAGCCCACAGCAAACCCTCGCACCCCGGCGGCGCTTGTGCCGCCTCGTCTGCCAACAGTTCATAAGGGTCGCGGGCAGCGGCCTTCCCTTTGGTGTCGCTCATACCCACCCCGAATTGATCACGAAACCAGCGCAGCGACAGCCCGGCCGCCTGGGTCACGCCCATCGCGTGCCAGCGTCCGGGAATTGCGTGGCAGAAAGTATGCAGGCGCCCCCGCGGTTCGAGTGCCGGACGCTCGGTTGCGGCAAATACCACCCCTGAGGTTCCGATCGTCGCGCTCACGGCCCCCGGAGCAACAATGCCCATCCCGACAGCGCCCGCAGCCTGATCGCCAGCGCCCGCAACCACCGGAGTTCCCTCGCGCAGGCCGGTGGCTCGAGCCCCGTCCGCATTGACGCAGCCGCACACGTCCGGCGACTCAAACAGAGTAGGTAAGAAGCGCTCATCGACCCCGGCCGCATCCACCATCACCTGCGACCAGCACCGGTGTGCCACATCCAGCAGCAGCGTTCCCGAAGCATCGGCCACGTCGGTGGCGCATCCTCCTGTCATCCGGAATCGGACATAATCTTTCGGCAACATGATGGAGCGCACGCGCTTCCAATTTTCCGGTTCGTGCTCGCGCACCCACATCAGCTTCGTCAGCGTGAAATTGACCAGCGCAGGATTGCACGTCGCCTGAATCACTCGCGCCGCACCGATCTTCTCCGTCAATTCGCGGCACTGGGGCTCAGTCCGCACATCGCACCAGATCAGCGCCGGGCGCACCACCTTCCCCTGCTCGTCGAGCATTACAGCGCCGTGCATCTGGCCGGAGAAGCCGACGCACGCGATATCGCCCGCTCCAAGCCCGCTGCTCTTGACCGCTTTCGGAATCGCCACGCAGCAGGCCCGCCACCAGTCCTCGGGATGCTGTTCCGCCCACCCGATCGCCGGCGAAGCAAAGGGCGCGTGTTCTTCCGTGGCGGAAGCAACGACGCGCCCCTGTTCGTCAAGGATCAGGGCGCGCGTTCCGCCCGTGCCCACGTCAATACCCAGACTAAAGATGTTCTGCTCCTCTCGCGCGAAGGCTCAGATCGAAGCGCGCAACACAGCTTTGGCTGGAAATCTGGAATGGAGAACAGCATTTGCCGGGGCGTTGTTCTGCCTGCATAGCCTCGTGCGGCCCCGATTCGTTATTTCTTGCCCACCTTGAGGAATGTTCCTTCCTGGAGTTCGGCAAACGCCTGCCGCAGTTGCTCCTGCGTATTCATGACAATCGGCCCGTACCAGGCCACCGGTTCCTCGAGCGGCTTTCCCGAGACCAGAAGAAAGCGAATTCCGTCACTTCCCGCTTGCACCGTCACCTCGTCGCCCCGGTCAAAAAGAATGAGCGAACGGTTGTCCGCCTCGACCGGAGGCGTAGTGTCCAGCCATTTGACCGCTTCGGTCGGCACCGCCAGAGGACCCGAAGCGTTGCAGAATCTCCCATTCCCGGCAAATACGTAAGCGAACGCATGCCGCGTCGTCTCCACCGGGAGCGTCTTCCTCTTCCCCGGCGAAATCGATACGTCGAGATAGATCGGATCGGCCGCGACGCCATCCACCGGCCCCTTCTTGCCCCAAAACTCCCCGCAGACAACTCGCACGTGAGTGCCGTCGTCGTCGACGATCTGCGGGATTTCCTCCGCTTTCACCTCCTGATACCGTGGCGCCGTCATTTTCAACCCTGACGGCAGGTTCCCCCACAGCTGAAATCCATGCATCCGCCCCGTACGGTCGCCCTTCGGCATTTCCTGATGAATGATGCCGCTGCCTGCCGTCATCCACTGCACGTCGCCCGCGCCGATGACCCCGTTATTCCCCATGCTGTCACCGTGCTCCACCGTGCCCGCGAGAACGTAGGTGATGGTCTCGATTCCGCGGTGCGGATGCCACGGAAAACCGGCCAGGTAATCCTCGGGTACGTCATTGCGGAAGTCGTCGAGCAGCAGAAACGGGTCGAAATCCTTGGTGTTGCCGAAACCGAAAGCGCGGTTCAGATGCACCCCGGCGCCTTCCAACGTTGGCTTGGATTTGATGACGCGCTTGATCGGTCGAATCGACATGAGGAACTCCGTCGCGACAAATGACTCTTCTTAAGGATCCGTACGCACTGTGCCGCGAGACCGCCTCGACGTCTTTGCTGAATTGCCGGCACTCGTGGCCTCGAGTTGGCGTCGGACTACTCGGCTGCCTTGGTTGCCAGCGTTTCAACCACCGCGATATTGGCCAGCAACTCCAGCGGCAAGCCGTGCCGGTCCTTCAGGTACTCGGGACTGTTGTAGGAAATCCAGACTTTACCCTGAGCATCCTCCGAAACCAGGATCTTCAGCGGCAAATCAATGGCGATGCTCGGAGCGGCCAGCATCAAAGGCGTCCCCGCCTTGGGACTGCCAAAGATCAGCAGCTTTGTGGGACGCATTTTCATCCCCACTTTCTCAGCCTCTCCGCTGTGGTCGACCAGGGCAAAGAGCGTGACTCCCTTCGCCTGCAGAATGCTCTTCAGCTTTTCTACCGTCTGGTCGACGGAATGATTGCTGGTTTTTTCGATGATTCCTGTAGTGGTCGCAGATGGCATGCTCTCCTCCATGGGCGTTAGCTGAAACTGGGCTTGATCGCAGAGTTCATGCAGAAATCCTATGGTCGGTGTCGCGGTCGGGCAGTGTGAGTGCATCCCCGTGCAATCTCGGTCGAGATCGCAGACCACTGATCCAATTAAGGCAACCGAGTGTGCCAACTGAATCCCACTTTCCCCAATTCGCGCTAGTTTACATTCCTTCTCGGAAGTGCCGCAATCGCACCCTCTCTGAACACAGACGCGGACATCGACAATACTGACCTTCGCGTCTCTGGCGGCCAAATAGAAGTACCTTGAGTCAAACGGCGAGATGCGCTTTGCCAAATGGAACTGCCGCGGCCGGAATAACGCCATCATTCGGACGGATCGCAGCGTTTCCCCCTGTTTCCCGTTGTACGCAGCTACCAATGACTAGATTATCGACGACCATAAGTTCAATTCGGCTCAACCAGCCATGAAGGAAACCTGCAGCAGCATTGCTTCTCCACGCTGAACCACAATCTCGCGTACTGCTACAACGATGCACAAGTGATCAAGTTTGTATGGACGAACCTTGTGACAAACCGGATGGAAGGTGGCGCAAGGAGCTTCGAGGATTGACCCGGTTGCAGAGACTGCACCAAAGAAGGTATGCTTTACCAACCGTTGATCTGACCCTTTTGTCGTCACGACGTCCGCTTGGGGGGAAAAACTGAGGCGGCGTGCCTCTCATTGTCCGCAAGTTACAGTCGGGCAATGAACTTTGTGCCTGCCAGTTGTATGCGGGCATGAAATTGGGCCCTTAGCCAGGTTTGTGGAGTGTGGATGGGGTTCAGAGTCAGATCTGCATTTTGCCGGAGAACTTCCTTCTCGCGCTTGAGCTCGGCCCTGCTTCGGACGCAACTCATACACTTCCAATACTGTCCTATTCTGTTCCCGTCCACACCGAAACCAACGTTACTGTTTACCACCGGAGGAAAGCATGGCAACTCATCTCGTCAACATTGAGAACGACTCCGAAATTAAACAGCGCCTGGAAGCCGAGCGAGCGCGCTTGCGCAAAATTGCCGGCCTCGACAAGCCGAGTCATTTCCATCGTCCTGTAGAGCGCGCGTTTACTGCCGAGCAGCGGGCTCATACCACAATTCTGTTCGGAGGCTTCACCTGGAAGCACGAGGATTTGATTCGAGCCGTCTTCCAGGGCTGCGGCTATCGGTGTGAAAAGCTGCCCGTCCCC
>DASPTY010000126.1:0-3433 GCA_035623175.1 Candidatus Limnocylindrales bacterium
GGGCAGAGCGCGTCCTGCGCCGCTTCGATGCTGGGAAATGCTCCTGCGGCAAGTGCAGCAAAGATAGCCGAGCCGAGGCTGGTCACCTCAGATTGCGGAATCAGCACCGGCTTGTTCAAAACATTGGCGTAGACCCGGTTGAGAACTTCGTTCTTTTGCGGGATGCCGCCAGCATTGATCACCCGGCGTATGGGCACGCCGTACTCTTCCATTCGCTCGAAGATGACGCGGGTGTGGAATGCCGTGCCTTCAATTGCCGCAAAGAGTTCGTCCTGTGCCGTATGCGTGAGGTTCCAGCCAAGCGTGGCCCCGCCAAGCTCAGGATTCACGAGCACGGTGCGATCGCCATTGTCCCACGTGAGGCGCAGAAGGCCCGTCTGTCCGGCACGAAAATCGTCCAGTCCCACCGAAAGTTCGGCGATGGATTTTCCGGCCCGGCGGGCAATAGCTTCGAAGATGTCGCCTGTGGCGGAAAGTCCGGCTTCGACCCCGGTTTTTGCCGGATGCACGGAGCCGGGCACGACGCCGCACACGCCGGGGATGAGCCGAGCCTGATCGCTCATGGCAATGATGCAGGTGGAAGTGCCCACCACGTTGACGACATCGCCGGTTCGCGCGCCAGCGCCGATCGCGTCCCAGTGCGCGTCGAAAGCACCCACGGGTATGGGAATGCCAGCTCGCAAACCTAACTTCTTTGCCCAGTCGGGATGGAGCGTTCCGGCGATTCTGTCGCTGGTCTCATAGCGGCCCTGCAACTTTGCGCGGACACCTTCCAGGAGTGGATCTACGCCGACGAGGAATTCCTCCGGCGGCAGCCCGCCAAGGGAGCTGTTCCAAAGCCACTTGTGACCCATGGCGCAGATGGAACGCGGCGCCTTGGCCGGATCCGTGATGCCGCAAAGGACCGCGGCGACCATATCGCAATGCTCGAAAGCAGTCACGAACTGGGAGCGCTTCTCGGGAGTATGACGGAGCCAGTGAAGCAGCTTGGAGAATCCCCACTCGGACGAGTACGTGCCGCCGCACCAGTCAATCACTTCGAGCTTTCGAGCGTGCGCTGTCTTGGTGATGAGCGCGGCTTCCTGCCAGGCGCGGTGGTCGCACCAGAGATAATACTCATTGAGCGGCTTGAGCTTTTCGCCGACTGGGATGACGCTCGACCCGGTCGTATCAATGGCGAGCGAGGTAACTTGATCGCCTTGGACGCCCGCGGTAGCCAACGCGCGCTGCATCGCTTCCGCAAGCGCGCGCATGTGATCTTCATGGCTCTGCGTAGCGTAATCCGGATCTTCTTTCTTGCGATGAAGAGGATACTCGGCGATGCCCGAACCGAGCCGGCCGCGCGCCGTATCCACCAAGGTGACGCGCACGCTCAGAGTGCCAAAATCCACGCCTGCGACTATGGCCATGGGTCTGTTTCCTTCCCCAACGATTGGGCGGGCTAGGCCGTGTGGGCGTACATATCCCAACCGAAATAACGTGTCGCGGCTTCATGCACCGCGGGCGCGACTGTCGAGAAATTCGCTGCAACGTGGTGCTCGAATCCGTTTTCGCAGATGTAGTGCAACAATTTCTGCAGATTGGGGATTTCCACCACACCGGCCCCGCCAAACGTATCGAGCGGATCGTCGGTAAAGCGTCCGCCGCCGGAATACCCACGGATCTTCCCCGACGCATCGTCCGTGGAGAAGCGCGCAAAACTCATCGGGCCTGCCTTCACGCGGCCGACGCAGGTGCCGAAGGTGTTGTCTTTGCCGACGGTGCCCGCAATGATCTCCTGGTAGTCCATCCGCACGTCTTTGAAGAAGTGCTTCGGCAGGTTGCTGCAGTGGAAGCACACAGCCTTGTTCGGGTCGTTGCCGTAGTTGTTGTTCCAGTCGAGCAGCGCGCTGGGAGTTTCCGAAGCAAGTTGAAGCGCGTGCATGCCGAGTACGCCACAAACGTCAACTTCGCATGCGCTCGAAAGGAGCGAGTCGCTCATCATGCTCATGAGCGTGCACGGGACGATGCCGAGGTTTTCCTCGAGCGACGTCCAGCACTGCACGGCGCTGATTTGCACGTCCGTGGCTTTCATCCACTGATCCACCACGGCGCCGAGCTTGGCCATTTTGAGCAGCGCTGGCTGAGGCGTATCGCCAACCGCAACATATTGCTTGATGGATTGCAGCTTCTGGACAGCTGCATCGGCGTTGTCCTTCATCCGCCCAATCCGGCCGAGCACTTCGGACAGATCGAGGGTCTCCACCGAGATGCCGTTGTTTTCGAGCAGCTTCTCGCTGTAACGGACGGTGTTGAACGCCGTGGGACGTGCGCCGATCGCGCCGATGCGCAGATTGCGCAGCCCCTTGACCACGCGGCAAACTCCGGCGAACCATTCCAGGTCCTTCGCGAATTCGGGCGAGTCTGGTGTTTCGGTGTGCAGCGAAGTCAACGAGTACGGAATGCCGTACTGTTTGAGATTGTTGCAGGCCGACATTTTTCCGCAGAAGCTGTCGCGGCGATGGCTGATCAGCATCTTGCTGGTCGTGTCCGGAGTGGCCTGGACCAGCACTGGTACGTTGAGGCGCGCGAGCCTCAATGTGTCCGCAATCGCGCGCTCGTCCCCGAAATTCGGCAGCGTGACGATTACGCCGTCTATCGCGCCGGCTTTGGAGCGAAACAGTTCCGCGCAACGCTTGGCTTCGTCGTGGGTCTCCACCGCGCCGTACTTGCTCTGTTCCGGCGTCAGCGCTACAACGTCGTAGCCCGCCTTTTGCAGCACTTGCACCATTTCCTCACGCCCTGATTTCGCCAGGTGATCGGGGAAGAAGCCGCGATTCCCGACGATCAACCCCATCGTCATTTTTCGTTTGTTTGCCATGATGAGCTCCGAGACACCTAAGATCGTCAGCTACGCCCTTTCCCTGGGGCGTAGTAAATGCAATAGACTCCGCCCAAGATCGCAAGAATCGCGCCCCACCAGATGCTGGCGTGGAGGTTGAACAAAACTACCGGAGCCTCGGGTACGTGGAAAATCTCGTAGATGCCCGAAGCCAGGATGAGCACGCCGTTCACCAACAGGGAAAGCCCGATGAAAAACCAAATCGAAATGGATCCGCCAGGTTTCATAGCTCCTCACCAGAATATGATTTGTAGAACCACGAAAAGCGCTCCGACCACGACGGCCCAGAACCACGGCCGATGCAGCATGGAGGTATAGCTTTCCGAGGGAATTTCCGTTGCACCGTAGACCAAGCCGTTCAGTTCGGCTACGGGTTTCGGTTTGGTAAGCAGGCTGACAACCACAGTCACAACGATGCACAGCAGGCAGCACCACAGCGCACGAAACATGTTCTGAGCCTGGTCCTGCGCATGTGACGACAACGCCACGAAGCGCACCGCGCTGGCATCGACTTTGACCCAGGTGTACATCCCGATAGAAGCCAGCGTGCCC
>DASPTY010000127.1:0-20995 GCA_035623175.1 Candidatus Limnocylindrales bacterium
TTATCCCCCATTGTCGTTGCCGGAGTGGTGTACGAACTGGAAGTCGCCCCACTGATTGCGCCACCGTTCTTATTCCACTGGTAACTCAACGGTGGGGTGCCGCTCGCGACCACGCTGAATGTCGCCGTTTGGCCAAAGTTCACCGTCTGATTTTGCGGCTGCGTCGTAATTGTCGGCGCCACGGGTGGTGGCGTTCCGCCCCCGCCTCCACCGCCTCCGCACCCCGCCGCCACAAGCGCCATCGCGACAGACAATATCCAACACTTCACGCCACGAACCGCTGCCGATTCTCTCATCGCACACCTGCCTGGTAGTGTGACTTCTTTTGTGCGGCTTCCACTTCCTGGGTAGGGGGAATTTGATTTCAGATGTGAGCGAGAGGGACCCTGGAATGAATCGAACGCCAGGTCCAGCATCTGAACCCGTCCGACCGAAGCCACGATAACGTTATTGTAGTAGCGTTTGGAAACGAATTGCAATTGGCCGAGAGTCCAGTCGGAAGTCAGGTGCAAGCAGCAGGTTGGCGCGAAAAGACAGAATCGTGGATCCTTGGAGGATTTCTCCAAAGAGTCTTAAGCACTTTGCGAATTGTTCAGTTGGGTGTAGCGAAAGCAGCTCACCAGATGGTCGTTCACAATCCCCGTAGCCTGCATCAATGCGTAGCAAATCGTCGGGCCGACAAAGCGAAATCCACCCTTCAATAAATCCTTGCTCAGCGCGACCGATAGCTCGGTCTTCGCAGGCACTGACTTGTGCGATTTCCAATGGTTCTGGATCGGCGCCCCGCCCACAAATCCCCAGATATACGTATCGAAGCTGTCGTGCTCTTCCTGAACCCGCAGAAAAGCCTTGGCGTTTGCGACCGTAGCTTCAATTTTGAGCCGGTTGCGCACTATCCCCGGGTCACGCAGCAACGCGCGCACCTTCTTGTTGTCGAAATGCGCCACTTTCGCCGCATCAAATCCGCACAGCACTTCGCGGTAACGTTCGCGCTTCTGCAGAATGGTGTCCCAGCTCAATCCGGCTTGCGCACCCTCCAGGATCAGGAATTCGAACCAGCGCCGGTCATCGTGCACCGGCACGCCCCACTCCTCGTCGTGGTATTTCATATTCAGAGCATTGCTGGCCCACGGGCAGCGGATAGTTTGGTCCATCGGCGAAAGATCCTCGCGCATTCGGGGAGCTAATCCCCTTCCGAAAATCGCCGGCGGGCTAATGAAAAGATAAAGGGCGCCCTCGCGGATGAAAGAGCGCTCGAGCCTGCTTCGAAATTATCCGAGATGGCGGTCCAGCGCCTTGGTGATCTGATCTTTCGGCACCGCTCCGACAATCTGCTCGACAACCTGGCCATCTTTGAAAACCAGCAACGTGGGAATACCGCGAATGTTGAAACGCCCTGCGGAGGTCATCGCTTCATCCACGTTCAACTTGGTCACCTTGAGTTTGCCGGCGTAGTCCTGAGCGATTTCCGCCACTGTCGGGGCCAGCATGTGGCACGGGCGGCACCATTCAGCCCAGAAATCCACCATGACCGGCTGTGCTTTGCTTGCACTCAGCACTTCCGCTTCGAAATTTCCGTCGTTCACAGCAAGAATATTATCAGCCATAACCCTTCTTGTTTCCTCGACCGGCTGCGACCAGGCAGCCGCTTTCCTGGATTAATTAGATGTTGGAACTGCAGTTTGGTTTCGCGCCGCACGGGCAGCTTCATATAGTTTCGCATATTCTGCCGCCGAGGTGTTCCACGAAAAATCTTTGGCCATTCCATTCAGTTGGATGCGCTTCCACACGCCCTCGTCCGAGTAATGATGAAGCGCCTGCCGGATCGCGTGCATCAGTGCCCCCCCGGAGTACTCCCAGAACTTGAAGCCCGTGCCGGTGCCGCTCTCGAGATCGAACTGGTCAATGGTATCGTCCAAGCCGCCCGTCGCGCGAACGACGGGCACGGTTCCATAGCGCAGGCTATAAATTTGGTTCAAGCCGCACGGCTCGTACCGTGAGGGCATCAGGAAAATGTCCGAGCCCGCTTCGACCAGGTGGGCGAGCCGGTTGTCGTAGGCGATTACCGCCCCCACGCGACCCGGAAAATCAGTGGCAAGGGCACGGAACATTTCCTCGTACCGTCGGTCTCCGGTCCCTAGCACCGCCAGCATCATGTCTTCGTGCAGCAACTCTCGCGCGATCCTCGCAATCAGGTCAAATCCCTTTTGGTCGGCAAATCGCGAGACAATTCCTATCACCGGCCGGTTCGGATTGTCCTTCAGCAGCTTGAATTCATCCAGCAGCGCTGACTTGCACTCTTTCTTTCCCAACAGATTCTTTGACGAGTATTTCATCGGGATCAGGGAATCGCGGTCCGGGCTCCAGGAGGAGTAATCGACTCCATTGAGAATTCCGACCAGCCGGTCGGCTCTCATTCGAACAACTCCCTCCAGTCCAAATCCGAATTCCGGCGTCTGAATCTCCTGCGCGTACTTCCGGCTGACTGTTGTGAGATAGTCCGAGTAAATCAGCCCGCCTTTCAGGAAATTCAAGTTGCCGAAAAACTCGATCCCGCCGGGATGAAACACCGCGGGCGGAATCCCGGCCCATTCCAGCGCTTGCTTGGAGAACACGCCGTGATAGCCCATGTTGTGGATGGTGAACACGATCGGCAGATCCTTCACCACGGGATCGTCCGCATACGACGAGCGCAACAGCACTGGCACTAGCCCCGTTTGCCAGTCGTGGCAGTGAATCAGTTCCGGCAGCCAAACCTGTTTCGCCAGCTCGATTGCCGCGCGTGAAAACTCCGTGAACCGCTCCGCATTGTCGGGGAACTCATGGCTGCGGTCCCCATATATGCCGTCGCGGTCGAAGTAGAAAGGGTCATCCAGGAAGAAATAGCGCACCCCGCGATGAATTCCTCCGCTGGCTATCGCCGGGAAACGAAGCCGAGTACCTTGCGGGATGGTCATGCTCGGCAGGACTATAGAGCTCGTCTTTACGCCGCGATAGCGTGGAAGGAAAACGGCTACTTCGTGACCTAATTTGACCAGCGCTCGCGGCAACGCCTCGATCACGTCTGCCAATCCACCGGTCTTCGCGTACGGCAGCGCTTCGGAAGCTACAAATAGGATTCGCATGTTGTGGACGAAATCCCTACGCTATCGGACCATGGCCCCACCGTCAAGCGTGCCAAAAGTGGACCCTTATATTCCCCAATTGAATTGACTTCTCCGTACTCCACAGATGACCGCTCAAATCCCTTCCACGATTCTCACATCCCGTTCCACGGCGCCCACCAATAGTTCTGCCGCGGCCTGATAGTTTGCGCTTTCGAACGTAGCGACGGCTTTCTGGACGCTTTCAAACTCAATCAGTACAGCTCTTTCCTTCAGTCCGCCCTCATACGCCTTGGCAGGAACACCTCGCGCCAAGAACTTCCCTCCCCCGGCTTCAATCGCCGGTCCCGCCAGCTTCGCGTAAGCCGCCAATGCGTCGGCATTGCTAATCTTGCGATAAAACGTAATCCAATACCCCTTAGCCATTGCTCACCTCATTTCCCAAAAAGCCGCCTGATGCTAGCACGGTTTTCTCGCCGCCGCTCGGACTGGCTCTGCTGCTAAACTCATACGAGCGACTCCATGGCGAGACAACGGCTCGGTCAACATTTCCTCAGCGATCCTGGCTGGCGGGAAAAAATCGCCCGTGCGATCCGTGTTTCTCCGCACGCCCCGCAACCGATGTCCCGCGCTGCCGAACTGGATTTCTGTTGGATCGAAATCGGCGCGGGGCATGGGGAGATGACCGAGCATCTCCTCAAGAGCGGCGCTCCCGTTATCGCGGTCGAGTTCGACCCGCCCCTGCTTGCACGTTTGCAGAAGCTCGCGGAAACGCATCCAAATCTCACTGTTGTTTCCGGCGACGTGCTCGAGACCGATCTATCCGCGCTGGCTGCGGGCCGCCGCATGCGCATCTACGGCAATCTCCCTTACTACATCACCTCGCCGATCCTTCATCGTCTTTTCCTATATGCCAGTCAGATTGACGAAGTTCACATCGTGATTCAACTCGAAGTCGCCCAGCGTCTGACGGCTCGCCCCGGCATCAAGTTGTACGGCTATCTCTCCGTCGCGACGCAATTCTACGCGCGCCCGGAGTTCACCCTGCGGCTTCCGCGCGGGGCTTTCCGCCCTCCACCGGAAGTGGGATCGGCGCTAGTCACCCTGAAATTTCCTGGCGAAGGCGCGAAGCTCCGGATTGAAGATGCTTCTGCTTTTCTCGAATTCGTGAAAACCTGTTTCGGCCAAAAGCGCAAGACGATCTCGAACAATTTGCGCTCCCTCGCCTCACCCGAGCGGGTCCGCGGAATATTGAAGGAATTGAAGCTGAGGGAAGACGCTCGCGCTGAACAATTGAGCGTGGCGCAGCTTGCCGTGTTGTACCGGGCTATTTCTTGAGCACCGCCAGCAATCGGTCCGGATAGTCGGTCATGATGCCGTCAACTCCCGCCGAAGCCAGAAGCCGCATGTGCGCTGGCGAATTCACGGTCCAACAAACCACCTGGAGGTCGCGCTTCCGCGCCTCCTGAATCAAATTCGGCGTGACCAGGTCCCCGCGCACTGCCAGTTGCCGCGCTCCAATTTCCAGCGCTTTCTCGAAGGGATCCTCGATCTGGCCGTTGTAGAGGATCCCGGTCATCACCGTTGGCTCGATATTGTGCAGGGCCGCCAAAATCGCAGGGTCGAACGAAATCACCACGCTCCGCGCGATCTCGCTCGAATTCCTGAGCGCACTGATGAGCGCATGCTCGCCGCCCCAGAACCCGCTGGGTTTCAGCTCAAGATAGAAGAGAACATCGGTTTTCCGTGCGAACTCGAGAACCTCCTCGAGGGTGGGTACGCGCTCGCCCATAAACTCGCTTGCGAACCAGGACCCCGCATCCAGGCGCCTCACTTCGTTGAGTGTCATGGTGTGGATCGAGCCATGCCCGTTCGTGGTGCGGTCCACGGTCTCGTCGTGGATGGCGACGAAATGTGCGTCGCGGGTTAAGTGTAGATCCGTCTCGATGAAGGTG
Source organism: Candidatus Limnocylindrales bacterium (assembly GCA_035623175.1). GTDB lineage: Bacteria > Acidobacteriota > Terriglobia > Acidiferrales > UBA7541 > Acidiferrum. The sequence goes on from DASPTY010000127.1 coordinate 5,060, forward strand.
ACACCCTGGGCGACGGCCCGCCGGAACGCCGCCATTGTATTTTCAGGCGCGTAGCCGGATGCACCGCGATGGGCAATGGCGAGCACGGCTCTTGCTTTCTCCAAGGGTAATCGACCCACTACAATGCGGAGGGAGACGCGCGATTCCCTGTCGTATGCTACCACTATACTTATGGGGGAAGAGGCACAGCGCTTTGTCGTGCTGCGTGAATCTAAATAAGTGGGCCCTTTGCCCGCTCTTCGGATCGAGGATTGCTCCTATGCCGAGCTTGCTACTCAGCTTTGGACTTCTTGCCGCAGTCTACGCATTGGGCGTGCCCTCTTTCCCCGCAAGCCAGGCTTCCGGCCAGAAGCCCGACAAAGCCGAGGCTAAAATTGCTCCGAGCCTTGAGAGGGAAATTCGCCACCGTCTTCTCGTTCTCCCCTACTACTCCGTCTTCGATTCGATCTCGTTCACGCTCGACGGCAGCAAAGTAACTCTTACGGGCCAGGTCTTGCGTCCCACGCTAAAAGCCGACGCAGAAGCTGCACTCAAGACAATAGAGGGAGTGGACACCGTCCTCAACCAGATCGAGGTGCTTCCACCCTCGACTGCGGACGACGAAATCCGGTGCAACGTCTACCGCGCCATTTTTGAAGAGAGAACGCTCGAGGTGTACGCCATACAAGCCGTTCCGCCGATTCACATTCTCGTGAAGAACGGCGACGTCAGCTTGGAGGGGTCTGTGAACACCACTGCGGACAAAAATCTCGCGGCCGCTCGCGCCAAAGCCGTTGCTAATGTCCTCAGTCTCAAGAACAATCTTGTGGTGCAGCCCTAAGGGAACACAGCAGAATAGAAGTGAACGTTGGCGGGAAGCTCAGCCACGGGAGCGAATCTTGGCCCAACCGAATGACCCGTACTCCAATCAGGGAGATTCGCGAGACACGCCCGCCAGGCGGAAACTCGTGGCGCTTCGACAGGCCCTTCTCCGTTTGCACAAGACTCTCCTGGATATGGAGCGCCGCAGCTATGAACGTGAGCACGGCAAGCTATCTCCGGGCGAATTGTTCCGCTTAGTGGTGGATGACCCGCAATTCGCTTGGCTTCACAACATCTCCGAGTTTGTTGTACGCATCGACGAGGCGCTCGCGAGCGAAGAAGGCGTCACCTCCATGGATTCCCACGTAGCCATCTCGCTGGCTCGTAAGATCTTCGCACCGACCGAAAGCGGCGACGGTTTCCAGAAGAAATACTTCGATGCGATCCAACGGGATCCTGCCGTTGTTATGGAGCACGCGGAATTAGTACGGCTTTTCAGCAATGAGCCTACTGACCGCGAGAGCGATTGAGGTAGCATAGGGCTGGTTCGAGGAGGGTTGATATGGCCAAGAGCGACAAGCTCACCCAAGTCAGCGTCAAGATCGGGACGGCCTTGGGCAAAGCTGACAAGCAAGCCCGGGCACGCGCCCGTAAAGTGACTGAAGCCAGTGCAATTGCCAAAGAAGAACTTCGCGAGATCTCCAAACAGGTGGATGCTCTGAAAAAGCAGTTGGTGAAGACGACCGACCGGCTGAAAAAGGCACTCAGCTCGTAGCCACGCGGCCAAGCCAAGGGATTCCGGACACAGAATCCTTAGCACTCCGAGGGAATGGCTCCGTAATGGGAAAATCTTTTTTGCCCCTTCACACAAGGATCTCAACACAGAGGCCTGCTAAAAATCAGGGGATGTCGGCCGAGACTTCGCTCGAGTAACTACTCTCCGCACCCGTGGTGTCAACCTCGGTCGCAACGTAGTAATACGTCTGGCCGGAAACTACGTTGGAATCGGTGTAGCTCGTCGTCGGAACCACTGTGGTGTCCATTCGGGTGTACGGCCCTCCGGAAACAGACGAGCGGTACACATTGAACCCGGAGTAGGAGGAAGAACTCGGCGTCCAGTTGAGCGAGACGCAATGGCTCACCGGAGCCACGCCGGCCGCATACAAAGAAATCGTCGTTGGAGAGTTACTCGCGTTGCTGGTCACCGTGACGGTCCCGGAAACGCTTCCAGCCGAACTCGGAGCGAAAGTCATGCTGAACGAAGTGGATCGTCCCGCGGCCAGCACAAGCGGCAAAGTGAGGCCAGTAAGCGTGAACCCTGCTCCAGACACGCTGTCCTGAGAGAGGGACACGTTCGTGTTTCCAGTGTTCGTAAGAGCGACCGTCTGCGATGTACTGGTGCCCGTGGTGACATTCCCAAAATTGAGCGAAGTAGGAGACGCAGAAAGCTGAAATACAGCCGTGGCACCCGTTCCGGATAACACGACGGCGAGAGAAGTGTGGGGCGAATTGTTGACGAGAGTGAGGTTGCCCGCAAACGTCCCCGCGGAAGTGGGCGAAAAGCTGGCCGTGAACGCCGAAGAGCCACCGGGGGGGATGGTAAGCGGCAGCGTCAGGCCTGAAAACGAGAATGCGGCGCTCGTCACTGAGGCCTGCGAGACAGTTAGATTCGCAGTGCCAGGATTTGTTATGGTAAGAGTCTGCGTATTAGTAACACCCGTCGTGACACTTCCAAAGCTCACGGACGACGGCACAACCGAGATCATCGGCTGAATGCCTGTCCCAGACAGAATTACAGACGTTGGTGAATTGCTGGCCGTGCTCACTACAGTAAGACTCGCGGAAGCGCTGCCCGTAACCGATGGGGCGAAACTCACACCGAGCGACAGACACTGCCCTGGAGCGAGTGCGACGGACCCCGAAAAGCCGGAGACGACGAAGGCCGAGTTGTTTGTCGTCACCTGAAAAACCGTGACACTGCCCGCGCCGGTATTTGTCAAGGAAAACGGCAGCGAGGCCGACCCGCCGACAAGGACAGAACCAAAACTCAATGAACTTGCACTGGGTGACAACAGATAGATCGTCGGTGGAGGAGCTGGCACGGGCACGCCCGTGCCGGAGACCGGCACTGTGCGAGTTCCATTGCGAACACTGGTCGTCATTACGATGCTGCCGCTGTAAGCGAGTGCAGCATCTGGTCTAAAGGTGACCTGGAAAGACACGGAGCTATGCGGGCGGAGCGATAGGGGAAGAGTCAAACCGCTCACAATAAATTCTGGAAGGTTGCTGGAAATCTGCTCAATCGAAACGGATTGATGGTTGCTGTTCGTGATGGAAATTGTCGCAGCAGTGCTGGTTGTATTCACGGTGACCGAGCCAAAGCTCAAAGAAGTCGGCGTGACACCGACACCAGCAAAGGCGCACGAAGGAAAAATCAGCGAAATCAGAATCCACAAAATGACAATCGGACACACCAGTAGCGTCGAACGCATGGACGGCTTGACCTGTTTTTTTCCATTGAGTGCCGTCCGCAACGGGGTGAGGGGGCGTCAGGCAGCGCTCAAAAATTTACCTCTACCCACACTAGGATCGAGGCACTGGCCAGGCTACTGGTTAGTAGGCCAGATTGCGGACAGTTGGCCGATTCGTCCCCGAGGGAAGCGTGAACCCTGTACACGGGACTTAAGCAAAACTCACTCGCAGAGATACAAGCGGAGCCAAGTCGTGTTCCACAAGAGACCCCGCCCAATCAGAAAAACATTGAGGCGCTCCATTTCGATTGGAGCGCCTCAACAAATTGAGTCGCAAATAATCGCCTGCGCTGCTTACCGGTTCAGTGGCTGATGGCCTTTTCCGCGCCAAGCCCGGTGTTGGAACGTACCAGCAGTTCATTGAATTTGTGCTGCGACGTAGGTTCGTGGCTCAGCAGCGTGCCAAGAATTGCGCCGACAAATCCGAGCGGAATACTCAGGATGCCGGGATTCTCGAGCGGGAACCACGCTTTGGCTTGGATGAGGTGGCGCGCCGTGCCAGTCACTGTGGGTGGGTCGACGGCCATTAAACTGGGGCTGACGATGATCAGACCAATGGAGGCCAAAAGTCCGACCGCGAGGCCAGTGACCGCTCCGGCGGTGTTGAAGCGCCGCCAGAAAATGGATAGCACAATGACTGGTAAATTCGCGGACGCCGCGACCGCAAACGCAAGCGCGACAAGAAACGCGACGTTGGCCGTGGGACCGAGCAGGATCGCGATGGAGATCGCCACTGCGCCGACAACAAACGCGGCGATGCGCGCTACGCGAACCTCTTCTCCAGGCTTTCGCTCAGTGCCTTTATGAATGACGTTGGTCCAGAAGTCATGCGCAAAGGACGTCGAAGCGCTGATGGTCAGTCCCGCAACCACCGCGAGGATGGTGGCAAAGGCAATGGCGCAAATGAAGGCAAAGAAGATGTCCCCCGCGAGGGATTGTGCAAGGAGTGGCGCGCTCATGTTAGTCCCGCCGTGCGTGGAGATGAAGTCGCGGCCAACAATGGTCGCGGCGCCAAAGCCAAGGAACGTAGTCATGATGTAGAAGCTGCCGATGAGGGCCATCGCCCAGACCACGCTGTGTCGAGCGGTCCGGGCATCTGGCACTGTGTAAAAGCGCACCAGGATGTGCGGCAGTCCCGCCGTGCCAAAGATGAGGGCGAGACCGAGGGAAATCAGATCGAGGGGGCCGTACGGCGGCTTGTAACGCAGCCCGGGTTGCAAAAAGTCCTTAACGACCTCCTGGCCCTTGTCGTGGTACGTGACGTGGCCAATCGCATCAAAGAAACTCCCGAGGCTGAAGTGGAAATGGGCCATGACGAAAATGCTCAAAAGGAGAGCCCCGGCCATCAGCAGAATGGCCTTGATGATTTGCACCCATGTGGTGGCGATCATGCCGCCAAACACTACGTAGATAATCATGAGAATGCCGACGCCAATGACGGCATGTTGATATCCGATACCGGAGCCTTTCAGTAGAAGTGCCACCAGCGCGCCGGCCCCCACCATCTGTGCAATCATGTAGAACGTGCTGACGGTGAGTGTGCTGAGTGAAGCTATTGCGCGCACCGGCCGCGGCTTAAGGCGATAAGCCAGTACGTCGGCCATCGTGTACTTGCCGGCATTGCGAAGTGGCTCGGCAATGACCAGAAGAACGGTCAGGTAAGCCACCAGCCAGCCAACCGAAAACAAGAAACCGTCATAGCCCTGAAACGCGATGATCCCGGCGATGCCCAGGAACGAAGCGGCACTCATGTAGTCCCCGGCCACCGCAACGCCGTTCTGCCAGCTACGAATCTGACGGCCAGCGGCGAAGTAGGCGCTCGCCCCGGCGGAACGCTTGGAAGCCCAATAGGTAATGCCCAGAGTGATGGCGATGAACACCAAGAACATGATCAGGGGAGCAGACATGGCCTAGTTGCCTCCTTTGAACTCTTTGTTGTTCACCGCTTTGTCTATGATGTCCTTGGATATCCTGTCAAAATCGTCTCCCGCCCGGACGTATAACCCGGCAATGATCCAGGACATGAAGAACTGGGAAAGAGCGAATAGGTACGCAAGATTGACGTTTCCCCAAACCTTTGTGCCCATGAATTTCGGCGCGTAGCCGACCAGAGTGGGCAACAGGAAGTAATAGATAATGAAAAAGATGAATGCAGGAACGATGAAGATTCTCTTCGTAGCCATGAGATCCCTGAACTCCTGGCTGCCTGCCACGCGGTCCCAGATGGTCTGATCGTTCTGGGTGGGTTTCGAATCGTCAGGCATTGGTACCCCCTGTCTGGTTGTATGAGATTGAATCTGCCCCGTCCAACGTGAACCCGTTGGCCAGAGCCGTGCGGCGCATCCTACAACGAGTCGGAAGGAAATGTATACAACATGTGAGGAGCAGAGAGGCCGGGCTTGTTTGAACCTCACAGTCTCGAGTGACCGATGACCACCGTACGCCGCCTGGACACCGGCGTTCAAGCCCTAAGAAGGTCGCGCGGGATCCTCGCTCAGGATATCGGTAAGAGTGGAGTTGAACAGATCGGCATCGGACTGTGAGAAAAGAAGTGGGGGCCTAAGCTTGATGACGTTATGGTGCGGGCCGTCCGTCCCGGCAAGAATGCCGCGCTCGCGAAGACGGTTGACCACATACGACGCCTGATCGGTCGCGGCCGCCCGTGTGGACCTGTCGTTCACGAGGTCTATGCCAAGGAATAAGCCCGCACCTCGTACATCGCCAATCACTGAAAACTTGGTTTGCAGCTCGCGGAGTTGCGCGATCCAGCGCGTGCCAACGTCTAATGCATTTTCCTGAAGACGCTCGTCGCGAAGGACATCAAGGACCGCAAGACCCGCGGCGCACGCCACAGGATTGCCGCCAAACGTGCTGAAAAACTCCATCCCATTATCAAAGGACGCGGCGATCTCCGCCGTCGTAATGACGGCCGCAAGTGGAAATCCATTGCCTATGGGCTTGCCCAGAACGACGATGTCCGGAACCACCCCCTGCATCTCAAAGCCCCAGAAGTGTGTACCTACGCGGCCAAAACCCACTTGGACTTCGTCGGCGATGCAGACCCCGCCGGAGGCGCGTACGTGCTTGTAGACTCCTGCCAGATAGCCGGGAGGAAACACAATCTGTCCCGCGACACTTGGTAAAGTCTCAGCGATGTATGCGCCAACGCCACGACCCTCGGCTTTCAATTTCTCCAGAATCTCTTCGACACAGGCAGCGTACTTCTCTCCAAAATTGGGCTCACCCCGTCGGTAGATGCCCCGGTAATCGTCTGCGATGGGCGCGACGTGTACCCAGGGCTTGCGTCCGCAGCCGCCGGGACCGTTGAACTTGTACGGGCTTATGTCGATGAGTGTGTTCGTGTGGCCGTGATAGGCGTGTTCGAGAACGATGAGGTCTTCACGCCCGGTGTGCGTGCGCGCCAGCCGAAGCGCAAGTTCGTTCGCTTCGCTTCCCGAATTGACGAAGTAGCAGACTCTCAGCGGCGCAGGTAGCAGGGCGGTAAGGCGCTCGGCATAGCGAAGCACGTTGTCGTGCACATAGCGCGTGTTCGTGTTGATCAGTGCGAGCTGTTCGGCCGCGGCCTGAACCACGCGTGGATGCGAATGCCCGACGAGCGGCACATTGTTGTAAACGTCGAGATAGGCCCGGCCCGTATCCTCATAAAGATACTGCCGCCACCCCCGGACAATCTTGACAGGACGGCTGTAGGAAATGCTGAGATTCGGACCGAGAAGATTCTTTCGAGTTGAAAGGCTTTCTTCCACCGAGGACGGAAGTGCGGGAAAGCATTTGGCAGGAATGCCAAGGATGAGGTTGGGATTAGGCGAGAGGTTTGTGAACACATGGCGCTGAGAAGCATGAGCCACGCCAGGAAAATCGGTGGACAGATCGAGCAGGTCCAGAATCAGTTGGAAATGCAAATGCGGCGCCCAGCCGCCGTTTTCCTCAAAACGTCCAATTTCAGCGAACTTCTGGCCGCGCGCTATGGAATCGCCGACCTGCAATGTGGAGAGCGAAGCGCGAGACAGATGCCCGTACAAAGTAAAGAATTCAAGACCGTCGGGAATAACGTGCTTGAGGATGACGACGGGGCCGTAGTCCAGCGGTTCGACATTGTCCGCCAGTGCATGCACGACACCATCGAACGGCGCGGAAACGGGGGTACCAGGTGCGGCAAAGAGGTCGATCCCCAGATGTACCGTCCGGCGTTCGTCGGTCGGATTTGCGCTGTTGCCGAAAGCCGGGGAGGTGTAGAACGCGCGAGGTTCATCGTAGCGCCCAACCGCGACAGCCAGCTCCGATTCGTCCAGGACATTATCAATGCCGCGTGTGAGGACCGCTGGGGCGGAGTTTTCCGGATTCGATCCCAGAAATGGGCTGCCAACGCTAAGGTCGAGGACAATGCACTTCCCTTCCCGCAGCTTCTGCCAGGGTAGAACCGGTGCCGGGGACGCAAGCCCGATCCCGCGAACCACTTTTTCGGACTGAGGAACGGGGGAAAGACCACAAGCCGCGCGAAAAGCATAGTGCGCGAGTCGTGGATGGATCTTTCCGAGGCGCTCGAGTGCCGCCCAGGCCGGAGCTTCAGTGATTCTGACGTACGGATCGTCAGGCACGAGCGTTTGCCGGTGCGCGGAATTCACCACACTTACTGCGAGGCGTGCGCACATCAACGGGAAGAACGCGGCAATTTCCTCCTCATTCACGGGAAACCGTTTGTGGTACGCCGCCAGAACCGCACAGGCGGCGGTGAGCGGGTCTTCTTCGCCAAGCGCCGCATATGCCGCCGCTACCGCTGGCTCTCCGACGGTGAAGCCCGTGTGCATGTCGCCGAAGTCGATGACGCTAATGACGCGCTGCGGTTGTGGCCACGGCGGCGACACTAGCGCATTGTGATCGTTCGCGTCTCCGTAAATCACGCTGCGCCGCAGCTGTGCGAAGCGCGGTACCACCTCTTTTTCGAACAGATCCAGGAATTTTGCAGCAAGCGCGCGGCGCCTAGCGTCAGCAATCTGCGGAAGATATTCCCGTGCCCACAGCGAGCGGGAGAGGTCCCATTTCAGCTCGCGGTCTGTAGCCGGATGCGAAAAATCGAGTAATGCTGAATCAATTTCGGCGAGGAGATGGCCGAACGACGCCAGCAACTCCGTCGAATGCGGCTTGGTTTCCGCGAGAGTGCGCCCTGGAATGTAGCTGAGCAGCCAGGCAATTCGCTCCACGCCATCTTCAGACCTGATGCGCGAAAACAGCCGGCCCTCTTGCGTGTCAATCACGCGAGGAAGCGCGAGATGTGGCGCACGCTGCGCAAGATGAGTGAGCGCACGGCACTGCATCTCGACGAAGGACGCCTCCCTGGCGGGATGCATGATCTTGAGCACGAATTCGCAGGCTCCCGTCGCGCACAGGTGGAAATTGTCGTCGTATTCGCCAGGCAAGGAGCGCGCCGTGGCGTCCACGCCATACAGCTCGCGCGCAAGTCGGGAAGCGTCCGCGAGAGCGGTGAGCGGCGCGACGCGGGCCTCGGGCATCATGCCGGAAATTGTACTTGTCGGAAGAGAGATTGGGCAAATTGCGAGGTTAATTCCGGACGCACACGAAGTTGACACCTTCGCCGCAGACCCGGCTCGAGAATAAGTCGAGGTGGTAGCATGGATAAAAGTGCACGCCTGAGGAACTCAGCCCGAGTCGTGCACTCCCAGCCGCGAGACCTATCTAAGAAATAACAGGAGAGAAGCTTCCATCGGGAAGGTAAACGACTATGAACAGACAATGGATGATTTGTGGGACAGTGGCGTTAGTTCTTCTGGCCGGCTGCCAGAAATCCTCGGACAACGCCGATCAGGGTGCAGTCAACGCAACGAACACGGGCCCGGGGGGAAATCTCGCGGCCAGCGCGCATAAACGCGAAAAAGCGGAAGCGCCAAAGAAAGTAGTTCTGCCCTCAGGCACAGAGATCCCGGTCATTCTCTCTAGCAGCCTGAGCTCCAAGGTGAATAAACCAGGAGAAGCGTTTGAAGCTACCGTGGCTGAGCCAATAGTGGTCTCTGGGGAAACGGCCATCCCCAAGGGTGCGACCACCCGGGGCGTGGTTGTGGACTCGAAGAAGCAGGGCACATTTAAGGGGCAAGCCGACCTGATCATCCGTCTGACTAGCATTCGCATTCACGGGAAGGACTACGAAGTCGAGACTAGCCCCTTCTCCGCATTACAAAAAGGCAAGGGAAAGAGGACGTCGGAGATTACCGGCGGAGGCGCCGCCGTTGGAGCGCTGATTGGTGGACTTGCCGGCGGCGGCAAGGGTGCAGCCATCGGAGCGGCGGCGGGGGGTGGAGGCGGCTTGGCCGCTTCCGGGACGACCGGAGGAAAGAACGTCGAGTTTCCCGCGGAGTCAACGCTCACGTTCGCGCTGACACGCGAGCTGACGATCGAACATTAAGCAAGTCTTGAACGAGCGAAGCGCGGCCTCCCGCTCTGCCAAAGAGCTGGAGGCCGTTCTGTTTTGGATTCACGCCGCATGACTGTCCGGACGCGCCCGAAGCACCAGAAAGATCATCAGGAAGCTCACTACAAGCGGAATGTACAAACCGGCGCGGAGAGAATTCGTACTTGCTGAGACGATGCCCACAAGCCAGGGTAGCGCTCCTCCTCCGAGGCCGGCTGCGCCAAAAAAGAGTGCCCCAATCCAGGGCGCATCTTCTCCGAAGATCATCGCAAGCCAGGTGACATAGATGGGATATTGCGGCGCCAGTCCGAGACCTGCGATGCCCGCTCCAAGATACAAGAGGTGTGGTGAATTCGAGAACGCAATGATGGTTGCTCCCAGTGTCGCGACCAGCAAGCCTCCGACTGAAATGAAGATTTGCGAGGTGCGACGAAGCGCGAGCGGAGCGACGCCACGGCCTACCAGTATAAAACCGTAGAACACCGAAGGCGCCACGACTAGCGTCACCGCGCTCATTCCCGGCAGGCGCTTTTCAAAACTGGCGACCCAGCCTCCTATCGCGACTTCCACGCCCACATAGAGAAAGTAGATCAGCAGGAGAGGAATGGCCTGCGGCAAAGAAAGATGGGCGAGCCACTCCGGCAGAGGATGAGTGACCCTCGAGGGCCTCACCGAGGGGTACACCGAGCGCAGCGTAAGGTGCAGCACAACGAGAAGGAGCGAAAAGACCGCGATCCCGAGGGACAGCGCTCGAAAGCCGAACGAGGGCACAACGAAACTGACCAGGAACGGACAGAGCACCGCCCCAATGCTCCAGGAAAAATTCAGAAACGTGACCGCGGCAGCCGTGTTCTTCGAAGGAAGCTGCGTTGCCCGCAAATTTATGGCGGGATTGGCGAGGCCGTAGCCGAAGCCGTTGATGCCAACCATGGCCGCCGCGAGCATCCAGGGACCGAGGCCGAGAAACGCGAAGCCGGTCATAAACGCGAAAAAGCCGATTGCGGAAACCCTGGAGAAACCAAACCGCGGCAGAAACACGCTGGTCAGCGCCACGCCAAAGAAGCTGCCGAAGTATTGCGCGGTGAAGAAAAATCCTGCCTGCGCATCCGTAAGCTCCCAATGCCGGATAAAGGAAGGCAGGATGGGTCCGAGCAGCGTGGTAATCACTCCAATAAGTACAAAACTCAAATGGAGTAGGAGCCATTCCTTACGCGTACTGGGATTACGTGAAGACGTGACTGAGGCAGGCATTGGACAGCGAGTGTGGCACAAGAAAGTGACGCGAACAAGCAGCCCAAACGAGAGGAGAAAGATCGGCTGCCGCACAACCTGAAAGCGGTCCTACTTTTGGCGCGCGCCGGATTTGACCGCCGGAGCCTTGGGTGCGTGGAAGCGATAACCAACCCATGGTTCCGTCAGGATGTACTTGGGCTGCGATGGATCTTTCTCAATCTTCTTGCGCAACTGGTTGATCACCACGCGAAGATTCTCGGTCTCTTCTCCGTATTCGGGGCCCCAGATGCTCTGCAGCAGCCGCCGATGCGACACGGGCTTGCCCTGATTGGCCACCAGGTGGCGCAGCACTTCGAACTCTTTCGGTGCGAGGTGCACTTCCGCGCCCGCCACGCTGACCCGCCGCTGCTCGAAATCAATTGACAGCTCCTTCGAAACGATTGCAGGGACCTCTTCGGCGGACGAGTGTCTGCGGAGAGAGGCCCGGACGCGCGCGAGAAGCTCCTCGATGCCGAAGGGCTTGGTGACGTAGTCGTCCGCGCCGGCATCGAGGGCCACGACTTTGTCGCGCTCGGCGTTGCGCACGGTCAGCATGATGATCGGCGCGTGGCTGAAGCGGCGAATTTCGCGGCAGGTCTCGACGCCGCTCATTCCCGGCAAGTTCACGTCGAGAAGAATTAAGTCGGGCTTGAGTTTCGGGACCACCTCGAGAGCTTGCTCCCCGGATACCGCTTCACTTATGGTGTAGCCGCGGAAGGAAAGTGTAGAGCGAAGAACCCGCCGAATCTGCGGCTCGTCGTCCACGACAAGAATGTTGGCCTCAGTCATCGGGTGTCGCCCCGCGAGTTGGCAACCGGAAGCGTAAACGAGAAAACGGAGCCGTGGCCAAGCTGGCTGGTGACGGCGATCGCTCCGCCGTGAGCGGAAACGATGGCTTTGGCGATGGGCAATCCCATTCCCGTTCCGCGCACCTGATACCGTTGGTCTCGTCCACGGTAAAACTTATCGAAGATCAGCCCCTGCTCGAAAGGATCGATGCCCGGACCCCGGTCGGCAACCGTAAAGTTGACGAAATTGCCCGCAAGTTCGGCCGCGATGGTGATGGGTTGCTCCTTCGGCGAGTACAGATGCGCGTTATCAATGAGCTGCACGAGGATGTCTTTGGTGCGCTCCAGGTCGGCCCGAACCGGCGGCAGATTACCATCCACCTGAACGACTACCGACCGGTCGCCCAGCGATTTCTTCAGATGCTGCAGCGCGGACTCGATCAGCGCAGAAACGGAAACGGGCACGAGGTGGAGTTGGAATTCGCCGGCTTCCAGCCGCGCCATTTCCGCCGCTTCTTCCACTAGGCGATTGAGCCGGTCACACTCTTCGTTGATGATGGTCAGAAGCTCCTGTTGCTGCGAATTCTGTGCGGAGGCGGAACTCAGCAGATCGGTGACTGAAGCCTTTATGGAAGTGAGCGGGGTGCGAAAGTCGTGCGCAATCGAGTCAAGCAGTGCCGACTTCAGCCGCTCGCCCTGCCTTTCCGCTTCGGTCTCTCCAATTTGCTCAATCGCCCGTGCTCGTTCCATGGCAATCGCAACCAGCGAGCTGATCGCATCCAGGGTCTGACGGGAAAGGCGTGCGCCGGATATTCCCAAACTCCCTATCGGCTTGACCCCGAGGCGAATTGGAAGGAAGTGCAGGCCCTGGACATTGTCGGAAGTGGTCTCATCACGCAAAAACGCCGACTTCATCTTCCCCTCATTCAGTTGCGCCGCGCCAAAACCGGATCGGTAAAACTTGTCCTTTTGAGGCAGGAACAGCTCCGCCGCTCCCGCTTCGAAACAGTCCACAATGAAATTGGGAATCACGTTCATCAACTGTATGACGTTGCCTTCCCCGAGCAGTTTCTGGCTGAAAGTGTACAGCCGTTCAATCTCGCGGCGGCGGCTGTGAGCTGCGTCGGCCTCCTTCCGTATCCGAGCGGAGAGCTGGCTGCCCATGATGGAAGTGAAAAGGAAGGCAAAGAGAGCTACCCAATTTTGCGGGTCGGCAATGGTCAATGTGCCGATGGGGGGCAGGAAGTAGTAATTGAACAGCAGCATGGCCGTCACGGACATGAAGATAGAGACCACCATGCCCCAGGCTGCGGAAACTGCTAAAATCGCCAGAAGAAACGAAAGCGCAACTGTGGTCTGATTGACGTGCAGTAGCTTGCTGTAACTGAATGTGATTGAGGCCAGCAGGATCGTGGCAACCACAAAACCAATCCCGCGCCCAGCAACGGAACGCAACATGCCGGTATTCTAACTCACCGCGAATACCACGAGGGGAGAGAAAGCGCAATTGCCAAAGAAGCCTGAGGAATGGCTGGAAGCGGTATCTCCCACGCCGAAAGCGCGCGGAATCTTTAAGCTCTTTCTCGGCTACGCTCCGGGTGTCGGCAAAACCTACAGCATGTTGAGCGAAGCGATTCGCCGGAAAAGCCGCGGCGAGGACGTTGTCATCGGCATCGTCGAAACCCACGGCCGCAAGGCGGTGCAGGAACTCGCCGACCAGTTGGAGGCTGTTCCACGCAAGCCGCTGGACTACAAGGGAACCATCTTCGAGGAGATGGACATTGACGCCATCCTTGCCCGAAACCCCGCAGTCGTGCTGGTGGACGAGCTCGCCCACACCAACATTCCGGGGAGCAAACATCGCAAGCGCTACGAGGACGTCCAGGACTTGTTGGCCGCGAAGATCGACGTCATCTCCACCGTGAACATCCAGCACATCGAAAGCCTCGCTCCTACGGTGCGTGCCATTACCGGCATCACCGTGCGGGAGACCGTGCCGGACTGGGTGCCACTCTCGGCATCCGAAACCGTTATGGTAGACCTTACGCCGGAAGCTCTGCAGAACCGTATGAAGCGCGGCGACGTTTATCGCCCGGAAAAAGTGGAACAATCCCTACACAACTTTTTCCGCCGGGGAAACTTGATCGCTCTTCGCGAGCTCGCGCTTCGGCAAGTGGCCGAACAGGTGGACCGCAGCCTCGAGTCCTACATGGACGCCAAGGAAATCCGGCAGAACTGGGGCGTGCGGGAACGCATCGCGGTGGGCATTTCAGGAAGCCCGGCGGGACAATATCTGGTCGCGCGCGCCGCGCGCATGGCGAGAAAGCTGGACGCCGAGCTGTACGTCGTCCATGTCGAGCGCGAAATCAGGTCACGAGAGGAAAATCCTAAAATCCTCGAGGCAAATCTGAAATTTGCCGAGAATTTGGGCGCTCAAGTGGTGAAGCTAAAAGGGCGAAGCGTGGCCGATACGATCGCGGACTTTGTGCGTTCCCGGCATGTCACCCATGTGATCTTTGGGCGGGCTCCGCTTAGGGATTGGCGGAAGTACCTGTATATGTCCGTGGTTCACCGGTTCCTGCGAGAGTCGCCGCCTGTGGATGTTCACGTTGTAACGCAGGATACCGAAGAACCCTAGTTCAGCAACTTGCACGGGATTTCCCTGCCGAGAAGCAACTGACCCCACAAAATCAGAGGACCCACCCCCGTGCAATCCTGCGCAGCTCAGAATATCTCCGCCCAAGAGATTCCAAGACGCCCGCGTCCGCTAAAAGCAGATCTTTAAATTACGGAAGCGAGCGGTCCTACGCAGGATTGCGCGAAAGTGGGCCGAATAAATCAGCGCCTGGTCGTCAATCCCCCCACAACAGCCTTTCACTCGCAAAGAGTGAGATGCCAAATGCGCGTCGAAAGTTAACAGACAGCCCGTGCCCACAGGAACTGTCAATAGTTATAGTTTTTCACGTGGGTGCCGCCTCGCCAGTTTCCGGGTTGGGAGCTTCCGGCCAGGTAGGTTGTCCTTTTCTCATGTTCCGGGTCATCCCACAAGCTCTATGCGAGTGACCTGTGTCACAGACCCCTCTCTCCCCGTGGTCTAACTAATGGGTTCTACGGAGGCTGTGCTACTCTGAAGGGGCAGCCTTCAACGGCCCTTCCCTTCCCAGTCGGGGCCCCACTCTGATGCCAGAATTTCTGGACGAGGCGACACGCGCGTGAACCCAGGCGACGCAAGACGCAGTATCCGTCCTTTGATCCGAATGTCCCTCCGGTTCCGCTGCGTGGAACCAGTGGCTGAAACAGCGGAGTATCCCGCCGAAACGCTGAACGTCTCCACTCACGGTTTCCTGATGAAGAGCACGAAGCGCCTGCCCGTCGGAAGCTTCCTCCACCTGAAACTTCAGGTACCCACAGGGGTTTCTGGCAGCGCCTTCTCTCAGATCCAGGGCACAGGCCGCGTCGTCCACGAGCAGAGGCTGAAGGATGGATCCATCGGCTACGGAATCGAAATAAAGCACACCGTGCCCCGCCCACGCCGCCAACGCTGACCGCGCTCAGGCGAGCACATTCCCCCACCATTCTTGCTCAGATGCATAATGATTCCGTGGCTTCCAAGCCCAATAACCTCGCGCCGGAAACCGCTCGTCGCGTAATCCGGATTCAGCTTCTTACTCTCATCTGGATGTGCGTAGAGGCGGGGGTGTCCTTGGGCGTGGCTTGGGCAGCCCGTAGCCCCGCGCTTTTTGCCTTCGGCGGCGATAGCGCCGTGGAACTTCTCTCCGCTGCAGTTGTGCTTCGGCGCTTCTATCGTCCTTCTAACGAAGCCCAAGCTGAAGCGCTAGCAGCCCGAATCGCTGGAGCATTGCTCTTGGTAGTCGCGGCGTTTGTCATTTTGGCGTCCACCTTGTCTCTCTTGGGACTCGTCGAGGCTCGTCCGAGCCCACTGGGGATCGCCCTGCTGATTCTTGCAGCCGTCTTCATGCCTTGGCTCGCAAGACAAAAACGGCGGCTCTCTGCCGCCACCGGCAGCGCGGCATTACGAGCGGATGCTGCGGAGTCCGCGCTCTGTGGCTACTTGGCGTTGATTGCTCTCGCTGGTCTG
>DASPTY010000128.1:0-2163 GCA_035623175.1 Candidatus Limnocylindrales bacterium
ACTACAGGAGCGGAGAGAAGATGCCGGTCCCGCAGAGCGGGACCCGGAACGACACAGATGCTGGCTTGAAAGCCAGCGCTACAAGGACGTCAACGCAACGGCGCTTTGCCGTTGAAGCGGGCTGCGGCACCAAGCTCCTCCTCGATGCGCAGGAGTTGGTTGTACTTGGAAATGCGGTCGGTGCGCGAGCCGGAGCCGGTTTTGATTTGTCCCGCGGCGGTGGCCACCGCAAGATCGGCGATGAAGGTGTCTTCGGTTTCGCCAGAGCGGTGCGAAATCACCGAATTGTATCCGGCCTTGCGCGCCAGCTCGATGGCCTGAATGGTTTCGGTGACGGTGCCAATCTGGTTGAGCTTAATGAGGATGGCGTTGGCGATGCCTTCGTTGATGCCGCGGGAGAGCCGATCGGTGTTGGTCACGAAGATGTCGTCGCCGACGAGCTGAATTCGCTTCTTGGAGGATTTGGCGCCGAGAGTTTGCGTGTGCGTCTTCCAGCCGGCCCAATCATCTTCGGCCATGCCGTCTTCGAGCGAGACGATGGGATACTTCTCCACCCAGTTGGCCCAATAGGCCGCCATTTCGGAGGAAGAGTGCGCGGACTTGTCGGATTTCTTGAAGACGTATTTGCCGCTGGCTTTGTCGAAGAATTCGCTGGCGGCGGGATCGAGCGCGATGGCGACTTGCTCTCCCGGCTTGTAGCCAGCGGAGGAAATGGCTTCGAGAACGATCTGGATCGCTTCTTCGTTGGATTTGCAACTCGGAGCGAAGCCGCCTTCATCGCCGACCGCGGTGTTGTAGCCGCGCTTCTTGAGAGCAGCTTTCAGGGAGTGAAACACTTCGACGCCCCAGCGAAGCGCTTCGGAGAAAGTGGGCGCGCCAATCGGCATGGCCATGAATTCCTGGAAGTCCACGGAGCTGTCGGCATGAGCGCCGCCGTTGAGGATATTCATCATGGGAACGGGGAGCAGATTGCCGGAATGGTCGGAGGAATAGCGCGCCAGGTATTTGTAGAGCGGTTCCTTGAAGGCTGCGGCGGAAGCGCGGGCCGCGGCCATCGAGACGGCGAGAATGGCGTTGGCGCCGAGGCGGGATTTGGTGGGCGTGCCGTCGAGAGTGATCATTTTCTGGTCGAGGGCGCGCTGGTCGGAGGCGTCGAAACCGGTGACGGCTCTGACGAGCTCGGAGTTGACGTTGGAGACGGCTTTCAGAACGCCCTTGCCGAGATATTTGGACTTGTCGCCATCGCGAAGTTCCAGGGCTTCGTGTTCGCCGGTAGAGGCTCCCGAAGGGACGATGGCGCGGCCAAATGCGCCCGAATCGAGAAGCACGTCGGCCTCGACCGTGGGATTGCCGCGGGAATCGAGGACCTGACGGGCTTTAACGCGAGTGATGATGGTAGACATGACAGTTGGGACTCCTGTGTAGTGAGCAACAAATAATTGTAGCAGAGGGGGAAAAAGTGGCGAGTGACGGGGAACACATCAGCCGTCAGCCGATAGCCGTCAGCTATCAGCTAAAAGAGCTTGCTTTTTCACTCTTTGCTGTCGGCTGACGGCTAATGGCTGATGGCTTCTTTCCCGTCACGGGTCACGAGCCACGCTTCATCAGGCCCAGGTGCGCAAACCGATGACGTGCCAATAGGCGAGAAAGATTGTGGCGATCAACAGGGCTGCGGTGACAAGCATCGAGAATTTGCGGACGCGGGGACGAACCTGATCCTTGGGCGCACGCCACAGCGCGATGGCGCTTGCGACGGAAGCGACGGCAAAGGCAGTCGTCGAAAGGAAGACGCCCAGCGACCAACCAGTGAAGTTGCCCATGCGCTCGATCACATCGTCGCCGCAAACGATGAAGATGACGACCGTGGCCAACAGGCAGAGCACAGCGAGCAGAGGCCAGAGACGCATGGCGCGTTCAGCGGGACGGCGGCGCCTCTTGCTGAGACCGCTAAGGATCCAGAGAGGTGCATAGACCAGGATCGATACAACGGAGAGCACCACGAAAGCGGTGAGCAAAATCTGAAGAAGGGCCTGCCACGTGGGCAGGCGCTTCATGGTGGTCATGCTTCCGGCTTGAATGAAGCGGCCGCTTTCGTTCGGGGTAAGCAGAATGACGCTGGCAAGGGGTTCGGGCGGATCTTTCTTGGGCACGTAGCGGAACTGG
>DASPTY010000129.1:0-2037 GCA_035623175.1 Candidatus Limnocylindrales bacterium
ACGAGCCCGTTCTCCGCCTTACTGAGTGCTCACGCTGGCCCGAACGCCAGGACTGCGGACAGGAATGTCTCAAGCAAATCGAGATGGACCCCGCCCGGTGCCTGGTCTGGAACATCGTTGCGAAGTGGTACGAAGGGAAGAGCTGCGTGTTTTGCCACAAACAAATCGGCCCGTTGCATCATCTGGATCACGTTCCGGCCTTGCTCGCGCCCGACCATATTACGACCGAATGGAAGCGAATCCGGCCCGAGAAACTGCCCGAAGTCTTTGAGACTTACCGGCCGGTATGCTGGAACTGCCACGTAACGGAAACCTTCCGCCGCCTGCATCCAGAACTGGTCGTGGAGCGCGAGCCGGAGCCAAAGCGGATGCGGTAGAAAGAACTGTTGATTGATCATTGTTGATTAAAACCTGCTAAGTAAGGGTTTGGGTTTTCATTCAACGATCAACATTCAAGAATCAACAATTCGCGGGCCAGCGTCCCTTCACCCGCGGATCTCCTCCGCAGGCGTCTAAGGTTTGCTCCCCGCCTCTGGGTTGTGCTTACCCTTGAACTTGCGGCGGATGTCAGGCCAGAATTCGTCGAACAGATTTCCCGCCATATCGTAGCCCAACGCTATGATGGAGCGGCTCACCGTGAGCACAACTCCGCGATCGTCTTCAAAGACAGGCATCGGCGGCGCCGTCGCCGTCGCCGGAGCCGTGCGTACAACCGCCCTTCCCGGGTAGTACAGGTTCGACAGACCTCCGCTGGTGAAGGCTCCGACGACATTGGAATAGCTGAACGACCGCTTGCCCTTGTCCGTGTGGCAGACAAATTCCTGCACCACGCCGTTCAGCACCCGCCGTCTGAAACCGCCCTTCCCCAGGCGAAAGAATCGCGGGTCTTCCTTGAGCAGAACGGGGTAGAAATATCCACTCCAGAAATTGGCGGAAACCTCATCCGCCAGGGATGCGCCGAAACGCTTGCCGTATCCCTGCATTCCCTGACCGTAGCCGGGAAATTCGTTCACTGCCTGGCTGAATCCTGCCTGCAGCCCAACCGTTCCGATGGTGGCGGGATCGAAGGCAGACTTCACGAACAAATGGAATTTCTCGCGCGGTGTTAACGGGGAGGCATTCCAGCGGTCCGTAACCCCAAACACGGGCAGTACGCCGAGCGCGCGCTGTGACTGCTCCTTCCGTTCGATCTCCTTCTCTTCGTCGGATTTCTGTCCGTACTGAATTCCGGTTTGCCCGCTCGGAGAGGGCGCTGCCACCGGATTTGCAGGCGGCGACGTCTGTTGGGCCTCGGAGAACGGGCGAAGCAGACACAGCAAAACGAAGGCGAGGGAGAACGATGCCACGAACTTTCGGCGTTCGCATTCTTCCCGGTCCTGCGGGCTCGTGTGTCTCATTCGCCTACGGGGCTGGACTGCCAGCTGAATTTCCTTTTGCTTGCGATTTGCGGGAGAGCTTGCGATGGACATCTGGCCAGAATTCCTTCACCACGATCGTGACCGTGTCGAGGCTCACTTGGGTTGCCCAAACGCTGGCCGAGTTCGTTAATGTTCGGTCGGAACCAATAAACATGTGGGGGTTGGTCCGCGTGCGGACGAAAGTGCTCTTGGGATGGTAGGAGTACGTCGAGATCGCTGCCGCACTGGCGCTGCCAAAAATTTCAGAGAAATTGAACTGCGCGTGGCCGGAGTCACTGCGGGTTACAAAAATCCGGCTGACCGCATATCCCACGCGCCGGGGAAATCCTCCCTGTTCCGATTGATAGAAACGCGGGTCCTGGTGCAGCATGGAAGGAAGGACTGCACCCACCATAAAATTCTCGACCGTGCTGTCCCCCGCCGTGGTGCCGTAGCGCTTGGCATAGCCCACCCAGCCCTGCCCAAAGGCGGGCTCGCTGTTTTCGGCCTGGCTGATGCTGGCTACGAGCCCCCACCACGGATATTGCACATAGTCAAACGTGCCCAGAGCCACGACCTTAAATTTGTCCTTGACGCTAAGGGGAGGGAGTTTCCCAGTATTCTGCAGCGTCAGGAAATT
>DASPTY010000130.1:0-13548 GCA_035623175.1 Candidatus Limnocylindrales bacterium
ATCACGGGAAGGCTCATAGAGCCAGCGGTCAGCACGGTTCCTGGGCCGTAGGGGCCAACAACTTCATTGCTGCCGGCGTAGACAAGGTAGAAGTCCGGTTTGTACGGTGCGAGGTCTCGAGCGATGAGCAGACTGACGTGAGAGTTGATGGCCACCATGCCGGTGTTGACGACTTCGAATTTCGTGGCAGGGAAGCGCTCACGCAACATCACTTCGAGATAGCGGCTGAAGCCGTACGCGGGATCGGGATCGCCCATGGCCGCGGATTCACCGAGGACAACAATCCGGTAGGCGTTTTGTGGTTTTTCGGGAGTGAGGGAGAAGAACTGAGGCGTTTTGATCATTCCGGGCGGGAAGAACGGCGCGGGAAAGAAAAGGTTGTAGCAGGAGGAGGGGCGGCCATGGATGGTGCAAGGCTCCATGAGGCTCGTTGAATAGCCGACATGAAAGAGGCGCAAGGCTCCTTCAGTGAGGGCGAGAAGGAGAACGGGAACGGCAATGGCGAATGCGATGCGCGGAAGCCAATAGCGTAGCGGCGACACGGGTCGGGTTTTTGGGGCCGAATCGGTCATAGAGTGTTCATCCCAGAATAGCTCATCGGCTCCTTGCATAAACCGTCGCGATCTCGTCGTGAAAAACGAGCCGGAACCGGGGATCGATGGATAAAATTTTCGCCAGCGGAAGGTGGGAGTCGAGCACGACCACTCCCGCTTCATCCAGATAAGGATCCGTCGCGTAAGAGGGAAACGCGGACTCGGATTGATAGAAGAGACGATCCAAATCATCGCCGTAGAGATCGTTGCGGCCGTCGACCGCCACGGGCAGTTCCGGCAGATACCACATCAGGAAGCCACCCCAACTGAGATTGTTATACAAAGGACCGGGAACAGGATTGCGGCGTAGGAAGTTGATGGCGTTGACTGGGAAATTCGCGCTGATGGCGCGGTCCAACTCGCGCGTGTTGAAATTGGTTGCCGGTGCAGCCAGAAATAGCAGCACAAAGACGGCTGCCGCGACGGTGACGATCTCAGTCCAGGATGCGGCGCGCTCTTGCGACTCTTCCGGAGCAGGAAAGTCCGCGAGGCAAGCGGCAGCGGAAAGACAAATGAACCACCCGTCGCGCATGGTGCGGAAGGCAACCACACTCGCGACGAGGAGAAGCGCGAGTTTGAACACATCCAGTTTCTTTTGCCAACCCACGGCATAGAAAGCGGCAGCAGCGAGAAAGAGTTCAACGAAATTGCTGGCGACGCGAAATGTCAAAGGTTGAAGCTCGACGATCACAGCATAGGTGAACTTCGCTTTTGTGTAGGCCAGCACGACCAGGTAAGGGTGATAGAAATTGGGGCCGAGAACGGTGGCAAGTGCGCAGAGGCCGAGAATTACGAGGAGTGGCTGGGTGGGCAGCGCTGGTCTCACGAGATGGCCGAAGCTATAGCCGCGGCTTGATAAGAGCCGCAGCGCCAGATTCACGGCGACGAACAGACCGACAGCGAAGATGCCGTATACGAATTGAATGTGCAGGTTCGCCCAGAGGAGAAAGACAAGAGGGAGCCAATACAACGGCCGAATGCCTCCGCTGCGCTGGGCCTCAAAAAGCAAGGTCAACGTTACGCAAAAGAGCATTTGCGAAAAGAAGACGGGACGGGGCATTCCGTTGAAGAGAAATGCATGGCAAGTGACCGCCCCGAGAACAGCAGCCACCCAAAAACGTCCAGAGAGGCGCCGCAGCATCCAGTAAATCGAAAGCGCCACGCCCAGTGTGAGAACAACGCCGCAAATGCCAATGCCCATGAGGCCAAACCAGGCATAAGCGCGCGAAAGCAGAACCTCATAGCCCCAACTGTAGGCGACCCACGGCAGGTTTGCGGCCGTGCGCGAGAGAATTCCCGTGTGCGGCAATGCGGCATGGTCCAAAATCCAGTCGCCCACTTTCAAGTGCCACCAGATGTCGTAATCGAGGACGCAGAATTTCAAGCGGAGAGCCTGAATACCAATGGCGGCGAAAAATGCGGTAAGCGTCGCAAGCTGGAACCAGCGAGATCGGAAGAGGTTCATGGCTCCACCGGGTTCGGCACGTGTTTTTTCCAGGCGGCAGATGATTGTTCGCCCGCTTCGCCGGATTCGTGGTACTCGCCATCTTCGTTGACCGCCCAGAGGTCGAACTTATTTTCGCCCGCGAGGATATTCCGCGCGGCGAGCAGTGCGGTCATCATGGCATGATCCTGGTTGTTGTATTTGTGCATGCCATTGCGCCCGACGAGATGAAGATTGGGGCAATGTGCGTCGAGGGCTTCGCGGACCACCTCGACGTGGCGTTTGTAGTCGGCATCGTAAACCGGATAGGCCTTGCGCTGGCGGATCACGCAGCCATCGACGACGTCAGCTGCCAAGGCGAGGCCTACCTGTTCGAGTTCCTTTTTCGCTAGGGCCAGGAGATCCGCGTCGGGCGCGGTCCACAGGCCATCACCTTCGAAACAGAAATATTCCAGGCCATAGCAACAGTATTTCGGATCCGGCACCATCTCCGGCGACCAGGATTTGTAATTTTGCACGCGGCCCATTTTTACGTTCGGGTCGTGAATGTAAATCCAATTGTCACTAAAGCGGTTCCGCTCGCGGAGAATAAGTCCCACGGTCAGGAAATCGCGATAACGCAAGGATCCTGCGGAACGAAGCGCAACTTCCGGCAGGCAGGGCTCGATTCCAGCGACCAATTCACGTACGGGCATGGAAGAGATGAGATGCTCTCCCCGATATTCTTCGCTCCGGCCGTCGGGAGTACGCACAGAGACAGTCCAAATCTTGTTTTTGGCGTCGAGGCGGCAGCCCACGACGTTGCGTCCCAAAAGCACTTCGCCGCCCAGATTTCGCAGCCTCTTCGCACAGCTTTCCCACATCATACCGGGACCGAGGCGTGGATAACGAAACGTACCAATGAGTGTCTTCACCACTTGTGCGCGATCTTTTGGGCGGCGCTTCGGCAGCAGCGCGTTTTTGATCGCGGAGGCCAGAGAAAGTCCCTTGATGCGCTGCGCGGCCCAGTCGGCGGAAATCTCTTTGCAGCTTATGCCCCAGACTTTTTCCGTGTAGGTCTTGAAAAAGATGCGGAACAGACGCTCGCCAAACTGGTTAACCACCCAATCTTCGAACGATCGCGGATGGCGGGTTGGATCGAGGCGAGCAGCAAGAAATGACAAAACGCACAAAGTTGATTCGACAAAGCCAAGCTTGGAGAGGGCTTCGATCGGTTTGAGCGGGTACGAGTAAAACTCGCCGCGGTAGTAGATCTTGGATGACCGCGGCCTTTGTAGCATGTCGCCGCCGAGGATTTCGGTCCAGAGATCTTCCACTTCGCGTGACTTCGAGAAGAAGCGATGTCCGCCAATATCGAATCGATAGCCATGATAGTTGACCGTGCGGGAGATGCCGCCGACATATTCGGGATCGCTCTCGAGCACGATGACGGGCTGACCCTTCTTGCTCAACTCGTAAGCGGCAGTGAGTCCAGCGGGACCGGCACCCACAATGACGGCTTTGTATTGGCGGTCACTCATGGACAGAGCTCCCGATGGCGATGCTCCAGCGCGCCGGTTGGAAACAGATAGCGCTCAGCAGCATCAACGAGATTGCGCCTGAACCTGAGAGATGAGTAGCAGCACCTGGTCCTTGTTCTGGTAACCGGGATTGGTGTCCAGCAGCTTTTGCCAGGCTGCCAGTGCGCCCGGCGCATCCTTCTTGCCCTGCCACTTTACAATACCCAGATTGAAGAGAGTGTCGGGCTTGGTGGGTTCGTAGGAGAGAGCCTTATTGAATTGGGCGATAGCAGTGTCCGCGTCGCCGTTGTACCAACACGCGGTGCCGAGATCGGTGCGGACGGAAGCGTCAGCAGGCTGGGATTTCAGCGAACGCTCGTAATAGCTAATGGCCGCGGGATACTGCTTGGCGTCGTAATAGATGTTACCCACCTGCGCGAGCAGGCTGGCATTGTCGGGGGCGGCTTTGAGCTGTTCGAGAAGCGGAGCGGCCTCCGAGTCCGCGGCCTTCTTCAAATCTTGTGAGGAAGGTAGCTCCTTCTCGATTCCAAAATTTGGCGGAGGGGCTTGGTTGGGTACGGCGGCGGGCAGGGGCTGCGCGGGCATAGACACGGACTGCGCCGCGGGAGTGGCTGGCATGAACCGGCGAATGAGCCAGCCGCCGCAGACACCGAGCAGCAGAGAGACCGCGGCGAGTGCGAAGGCTTGCGCGTTTGTCCAAGTAGTGCTTGTTGTGGTCTTCAGTTCGCTCACGATTCGTTTCTCCTCTTGGGTGGCAGCGCCCTAGTTTTTGGGGCCACCGGCCTTGGCCTCGGCAATCATTTGCTCGACGATGGGCTTCCGGTCCAGATTTGGGTTTGTTTTCAGGAGTTCTTGCCATGCGGCAATGGCTCCGGCCGAGTCGTTCTTGCCGCGGTACTTGATCATCCCAAGATTGAACCAGGTATTCGCATCCTTGGGGCTGTACTTGAGCGCCTGGTTCAACTGCGCGATGGCGGAATCGGCATCTCCGGAATAGTAGAGGCAAGAAGCAAGTTGCGTCCGGGCCGGCACGTTCTTGGGGTTGAGTTTCAGCGCTCTTTGGTAATAGTCGGCGGCATCCTTGAATTGGTGCGTGGACTGATAAATGCCCGCAATCTGAACAAGCAGGCTGGCGCTTTCGGGGTCGGCTTTGGACTTTGCAATGAGCGAAGCAGTCTGAACATCGGCCATCTGCTTCATTTGCTCAAGGGTCAGTTTGGGATGACCACCAGGAAGGGAAGTGGGCGCTGGAGCAGAGGCTGCGGCCGGTTGGGCCGGAGGAATGCTCTGGGCTGAATTCTTGCCAATCCAGAAGTAACCGACGAACAGACCCAAAAGCAGACAGATGGCGCTCATCACATAGATTTGCTGCGGCGGCAATCCGGCCTGGGAGCTGGAAGAATTGGGTTGTGTCGGCGTGGCCATTCGTTTTGCTCCTAAATCAGCACAAAGCGTGTTTCTGCGCTGAGGTCAGTCGTTCGTCTAACTTATTCATGCCTCTACAGTTATTGGAGAAGCTAGCCCATCTGCGGTACCGAGGCCGACCCGCAGTCGGTGCGGGCATAATCATCTACCAACCGAAAATAGCATAGAGCTGAACCGCAGAGAACAGAGTAAGTGGTCAGAGGCACAGGGTGCCGCGCGATATGTCACAATCCATTGTGATGGATGGCACACAACCTGCAATCCGCTTTCGTCTTCTCATCTCAGCGTGTATGCTTTTTTTGAAGGTTCCAGAACATTGCAATCAGACCAGAAGAACAGCTTCGAGAGACGCGTGAAGCGCCATAGCAATAGAACCGCGTCGCACGCTGGGCTGGGAGCGGTGTCGCTTCTTTTGTCTTCAGCGGCCATTGTTCTGCTTTGTACCTCGCCGGCTCCATGGCGATACTCTGATCGACCATTGCGCGTCAGTGCAGGGAGCCTCCACTTTGCGATTGCGGACTGGGACGGGGACCAGAAGCCGGACTTGGCATTTGTGGAGGCGGAACGGCAAGAAGCTGCGACGGGACATTACTCGATTCGCCTCCAGTTCGGCGCCGGAACCGAATCAACGATTACCCTGGATGCTCCCAGCGGGGGACTGCGACTCACTGCCAGGGACGTCAACGGAGATGACAAGGTTGATCTGATTGTTACGTCAGAGTTCGGGACGCATGTGATCGAAGTGCTTCTCAACGATGGCCATGGCGAGTTCACGGTGGCGGATCTGGGAGCATACGAAGCGCTGGCGGCTGGTACCACTTGCTGCTTGCGGACCCGGGTTCAAGCATTCACAGAACAGATTTCGCTCGGCCAATTCCGTCTTTCGTTTGATGGCGAAGAGATGGGCCGCTGCTCAAACGCGGAGCCCCCTCCTGCCTCTTCGGGCACCTCCCTTGAAACGGATGTTCCCCCCACAGGGCCTCGCCGCGTTCGTCCCGGCAGAGCCCCGCCTCTGGGTCTCGCCTTCAGCTAATCGTTCGTTTACATACATGTAATAGACTTCCGGAGTTGCTGCCGCTAACGTTCCGGAGGGACCAGGCCATTGTCTGAAACGTGGCCTTCCAGAACTTTCACCGCGGGGCCAGAGTTTGACACAGCATAATTCGGTGAGAAGCGCAGTTCGAAGAGGTGAGGGTGAATTCATGTGGAGACTCATGAGGGATGCAGGCCTGGGAGTGCTGCTGGGAGCTATCTTTGCCGGGCAAGCGGCGGCACAGCAGGCATTCACTTGGGACGAAGTGAAAGCCAAGTTTGAGGCGAACAACCCGACTTTGCGCGCCGGGAAGATTGGAGTTGATGAGTCCAAAGCGAGCGAAATCACCGCCTACCTACGTCCCAATCCGCAGTTCACACTTTCGGCCGATGGGACGCAAATCGCTCCCTATAAAGGAGTTTGGCAGCCGTTTGCCGGCACCACAGTTTCGACGAACTTCAGCTATCTCCACGAGCGGCAGCACAAACGGGAGTTGCGCCGGGACAGTGCGCGGGGAGCGACGGATATGGCCACGGATAGCCAGGCCGACCTGGAGCGCACGTTGCTATTTACGCTGCGCTCGGCGTTCGTGCAGGCGCTACAAGGCAAAGCGGTGCTCAACCTCGCGCAGGTAAATTTGGGCTACTACGACAAAGTGTTAGAAGTGAACCGGGAGCGCTACCAGGTTGGCGGGATTTCGCAAATGGATCTGGACCGTCTCGAATTGCAGCGCGTGCAGTATCTCTCCGATTTGCAGAGTGCCGAAGTGAATCTGCGCACGGCGAAGATCCAACTGCTCAGCTTGTTGAATGACAGAACACCAGTCGAGCAGTTTGACGTCAGTGGACCGTACGACTTCGTTCCGGAGATTTCACCTCTGGAAGATTTCCGGAAAGATGCACTGGCGACGCGGCCGGATTTGAAGGCGGCGGTGCGCGCGATTGACAAGGCGCACACTGACCACACCCTGGCCACGGCTAATGGGTCGACCGATCCGACGCTGGCCGCGTGGTACTCGTACAACCCTTCCTTTAACAACCCGTATGCGCACGACACGATCGGCGCCAGCATCAGCGTGCCGTTGCGCGTTTTTGACAGAAACCAAGGGGAGAAGCTACGCACGCAACTCGACATCGAGCGGGAACAACGGCTGGCCGATGCAGCGAAGGCGCAAGTCTACAATGACGTGGACTCAGCGTACGCCACAGTGAGCAGCACGGTGACAATCTTGAAACCCTACAAGCAGATGTACCTGCAACAGGCCGCGCGGGTGCGCGACACGGTCTCGTTCGCTTATGAGCACGGTGGCGCCTCCCTGCTGGATTTTCTGGACGCGCAGAAAGAGTATAGGGACACGGAACTGAATTACCTGAACCTAGTGGGTTCGTACATGATCGCGGCAGCGCAACTGAATCTTGCCGTGGGACGTGAGGTCCTTCAATGATTCGCGGATGGCTTTTGCCGTTGTGGTCCATTGCGGCGGTTGCCCTGCTGGTCTGTGGTTGCGGAGGGAAAGCGGAGGATGTGGGCAAGGCCGGAGCGCCGCCGGACGCCACGGTGGAAAAAGAGCAGGACGTCAACGTAATGCAGGTGGATAACCCGAAGCAATTTCCTGTGGTGACGGCGAGCGAGCGCTTCGCCACCTCCACATTGAGCGTGACCGGAACGGTGGCTCCGGACATCACGCGGACAGTGCCGGTGATTTCACTGGCATCGGGCCGCGTAGTGGAGATTCGCGCGCGGCTGGGCGACTCGGTGCAAAAAGGACAAGTCCTGCTGCGAGTCCAGAGCCCGGACATCGCATCGGCGTTTTCCGATTATCGCAAGGCAGTCACGGATGAAGCGCTGACGCGAAAGCAGTTCGAGAGGGCGCAAATCCTCTACGACAAAGGGGCGATTTCGCTCAACGATTTTCAGGTGGCAGAGGACGCGGAGGAAAAGGCCAAGGTGGATGTGGAAACCACAATGGAACGTCTTCACGTCCTCGGAGTAGACAAGGACCATCCGAGCGGTGTCGTGGACATTAAAGCTCCGGTCTCGGGCGTGATTACCGACCAACAGGTGACAAATGCGTCCGGTGTGCAGGCGCTGGCCGGGAGCAATCCCTTCACGATTTCGGACCTGACGGAGGTGTGGATCATTTGCGACGTGTACGAGAACGATCTTTCCAACGTCCACGTCGGCGAAGGCGCGGAAATCCGGCTGAACGCGTATCCCGACAAAGTGTTTAATGGCCGGATCAGCAACATCAGCTCAATCCTGGATCCAACGACACGAACTGCAAAGGTGCGGCTGCAGGTGGAGAATCCGGTGCTGCTGATGCGTGTGGGAATGTTCGTCACGGCGACATTTCACGCGCAGAAAAAAGAGCGGGTTGCGGCGGTTCCGGCTACGGCAATCCTGCACCTGCATGATCGCGATTGGGTGTATGTGCCCATGGGCGGCAACAAATTCCGGCGCGTGGAAGTGCGGGCAGGCGCAACCTTGCTCGAGAAAATGCAGGAAATTCGCTCAGGGATCGAGCCAGGCCAGCAGGTTGTCAGCAACGCGTTGGTATTTCAAAACACGGTAGAGCAATAGGGTGAATGGGAAGGGCAGTCTGAGGGAACGAGATGATCTCGGTTTTGGTTGACTTTGCGCTGAACAACCGCTTCATGGTTCTGGCTTTGACTGTCCTGCTGCTGGTGTGGGGCGCCGTTTCGTTTCATAGCCTGCCGGTGGAAGCGTATCCCGACGTCGCCAACAATTATGTGCAGGTGATCACGCAGTGGCCCGGGCGGGCGGCAGAAGAGGTAGAGCAGCAGGTCACTATCCCGATTGAAACGCAGTTGAACGGCTTGCCGCATCTGCAGCACTTGCGCTCTGTTTCGCTTTTCGGGCTCTCCAGCGTGACGATGATCTTCGACGACGAATCGGAGAACGACTGGAACCGGCAAAAAGTTCTCGAACGGCTGGCGCAGGTTAGTCTCCCGAACAACCTGCAGCCTTCGATCGGGCCGGACTACAGCCCCGTCGGTCAGATCTACTGGTACACGCTAAGAAGCACCAATCCAAGATATGACTTGATGGAGCTGAGATCCATCCAGGATTGGACGCTCGAGAAGCAATTCAAATCCGTCCCGAACATCGTGGATGTCGTCAGCTTCGGCGGAATCACGCGGGAATATCAGGTGCGCGTCGACCCGAACAGGCTGATTTCGTACGGCATGACCATCGGCCAAGTGGAACAGCAATTGGCCAACAACAACGTGAACGCCGGCGGGAGCTTCATCGAAGCAGGCCTTCAGCAGATCAATGTCCGCGCCGTAGGCTTGATCACAAGTTTGCAGGATATCGAGCAGACGGTTCTGAAGGCGCAGTATGGCGCGCCGGTTCGCGTGCGGGACATCGCAACTGTGACGGAAGGCCCAAGAATCCGTCTGGGGCAAATCGGCAAAGCGATCCGGAAGAATGACGGCACCATTGTGGACAATGAGGATGTGATCGAAGGCATCGTGTTGCTGCGAAAGGGTGCAAACGCGGACACGGTCATTGAGGATATTCACGCGAAAGTAAAGGAGTTGAACCAACGCATTTTGCCGCCAGGCGTGCAGATCGTTCCGTTTCTAGACCGCAGCGACCTGGTGCACTACACGACGCACACAGTGCTGCACAACCTGACCGAGGGCGTGCTGCTGGTGAGCGTGATCCTGTTTTTCTTCCTGGGCAACGCACGGGGCGCGCTGATTGTGGCGCTAACAATTCCGTTTTCGCTTTTGTTCGCCTCGATTTGCCTGGACCTCAACAAGATCCCCGCCAACCTGCTTTCGCTGGGTGCGCTGGACTTCGGGATGGTGGTGGATGGGTCGGTCGTGGTCATCGAAAACATTGTGCGGCACTACAATCTCGCATCCAGCGCGGGACAGACGCCATTCGAGCGGATTCGCGGCGCGGTGTTTGAGGTGTTGCGGCCAGTATTTTTTGCGCGCGCCATCATCATTACTGCATATATGCCGATATTCACGCTCGAGAGCGTGGAAGGACGTTTGTTCAAGCCGATGGCGTGGACGGTGTCATTTGCGCTTCTCGGGGCGCTGGTGTTTTCGATTTTTATAGCGCCTGTCCTTGCCGAGATCGTGTTCCTGAAAGGCGTGACCGAGTGGCGCAACGTGGTGATGGAATTCCTGCGGAAACAGTACCGCAGCAGCGTGCGCTGGGCGTTGCAGAACCGGAGTCTCACGCTGAGCGCGGCCGGCTTGGTGCTTGCCGCGACATTCCTGCTTTTGTTCAGCGGCATAGTCGGCTCGGAATTTCTGCCGCATCTCGATGAGGGAGCCATCTGGGCGCGTGGAACGCTGGCGCCGAGCACGGGTCCCACGGAAGGGACGCGCGTGATGAACCAGGCGCGGCTCATCCTTGCGACTTTTCCCGAAGTGAAGCAAGTGGTTTCTCAAGTCGGGCGACCCGATGACGGTACGGACACGACGGGATTCTTCAATACTGAATATTTTGTTGACCTGAAGCCAAAACATGAATGGCGGCCGGTCTTCCGCGAAGACAAAGACGCATTGATTTCCGCAATGGATGGCGAGCTCAGCAAAATGCCAGGGGTACTCTGGAATTTCTCCCAGCCCATTTCCGACAACATGGAAGAAGCAGTTAGCGGCGTGAAAGGCGAGTTGGCCGTAAAAATGTACGGCGACGACCTGAAGCAGCTCGAGGAAAAAGGCGACCAAGTCGTAAACGTGATGCGGACAGTGAAAGGCATTGAGGACCTGGGACTGTTTCGCGTGCTGGGGCAGCCAAATCTCAATCTAAGTATCGATCGGGGCAAGTCTGCACGTTATGGATTGAACGTGAGCGACGTGCAAGATGCGGTGGAAACGGCCATTGGAGGGAAGGCGGTCACGCAGGTTCTGCAAGGGGAACAGCGCTACGACCTGGTGGTGCGTTATCTCGCACCATATCGAGAGACGCGCGAAGCCATCGAGAAAATTCGGATTGTGGCGCCTTCGGGAGAACGCGTCTCCCTGGCGCAGCTAACCAACCCTGACGTTAAAGACGGCGCGTCGGAAATCTATCGGGAGTCCAATTCGCGATATATCGCGATCAAGTACAGCGTGCGGGGCAGGGACCTCGGAAGCGCGGTTGAAGAAGCGATGCGCAAGGTGGAAAGCCAGGTGAAACTTCCGGTCGGATACCACATCGACTGGGCAGGCGAATACGAAAGCCAGAAGCGGTCGCAACGGCGACTAATGATCGTTCTGCCGATCACCATCTTGATCATCTACATCATCCTGTTCACGATGTTCAAATCCGCGAAGTGGGCGGCGCTGACACTTGCAAACGTTTCCATGGCTCCGCTGGGGGGAATTCTGGCCTTGTTGGTTACAGGCACGCACTTTAGCGTCTCGAGCGGTGTGGGTTTCCTTGCACTGTTCGGAGTTTCGGTGCAGGTCGGCGTAATCATGATTGAATACATCAACCACCTGCGCGCGCAAGGTTACTCGATTGAGGATGCTGCGGTGGAAGGCGCGATTCTCCGCCTGCGGCCCATCATGATGACCATGCTGGTAGCCACGCTGGGGTTGTTGCCCGCGGCACTCTCGCGCGGCATTGGCTCGGATTCACAGCGTCCGTTTGCGATCGTGATTGTCGGGGGACTGCTGGCGGCATTGTTCATCAGCATTTACTTGCTGCCGACGATGTACGTGTCAGTGGCGCGGGACACGGATCGGCTGCCGACGGCTGAAGCGGAAGTGGAATAATCGGCCAGAAAAGACGACCAAGTCGCAGTGACGCGCGTCACAATGTGCCATGTGCGATTCGACAAGTCGCACTTGCCCTTTTTTCATGCACCTTTTCATTGCTTTCCATCGCATCGAGGGCCTACCATTTTCTTGAGACCTTTTTGACACCCCGGAGAACTCCATGAGCAAGAAAATGTCGATTGTCGACGGCAACGAAGCCGCCGCAGCGGTGGCATTCCGCCTGAATGAAGTGATTGCCATTTATCCCATCACGCCCTCTTCGCCAATGGGCGAGTGGTCGGATCAGTGGAATTCGGAGAAAAAGAAGAACATTTGGGGAGCCATCCCCGACGTGATCGAAATGCAGAGCGAGGGCGGAGCCTCAGGCGCGCTTCACGGGGCACTGCAAGCTGGTTCGCTGGGAACAACGTTTACTGCCTCCCAGGGGCTTCTGCTGATGATCCCCAACATGTATAAGATCGCCGGCGAACTGACCGCAGCGACGATTCATGTGGCGGCGCGGACGTTGGCGACGCATGCGCTTTCCATCTTCGGCGACCACAGCGACGTAATGTCCACGCGCTCGACGGGATTCGCGCTGCTGGCGTCCAATTCCGTGCAGGAAGCCAGCGATTTCGCGTGTCTAGCGCAGTGCGCTTCGCTGGAATCGCGCGTGCCGTTCCTGCATTTCTTCGATGGCTTCCGCACGTCGCACGAAGTCAACATGATCGAGCCGCTCAGCGATGACGATCTGCGCGCGCTCATCGACGAAAAGTCTGTGCGGCAACACCGCGAGCGGGCTCTGTCGCCCGACCGGCCGGTGCTGCGCGGCACTGCGCAGAATCCCGACGTATTTTTCCAGGCGCGCGAAGCTTGCAATCCCTATTACCTGGCTTGCCCGACAATCACGCAAGACGTGATGGACCGGTTTGCGAAGCGCACGGGCCGCGCGTATCACCTATTCGACTATTACGGCGCGCCGGACGCGGAACGAATCGTGATCCTGATGGGATCGGGCGTGGGCGCGGCGGAGGAAGCCGTCGACGCGCTGTGCAAGGCGGGCGAAAAAGTAGGATTGCTGAAGGTTCGTCTGTTCCGGCCATTCTCCACGGGGGCTTTCTTGAAGGCGGTCCCCGCAAGCGTGAAGGGCATCGCGGTGCTCGACCGCACCAAGGAACCCGGCGCGATTGGCGAGCCGCTCTACCAAGACGTGATGACGACGTACATGGAACGGTATGCGGCGAAGCCAGGCTCTGGGATACCTCGCATCATCGGCGGGCGCTATGGACTTTCGTCGAAGGAATTCACGCCGGCGATGGCCAAGGCGGTCCTGGATGAACTAAAAAAGGAGACGCCGAAGAATCATTTCACGGTCGGGATTGTGGACGACGTTACGCACACGAGCCTGGCCTACGATCCTGACTTTTCGACCGAGGATCCGCGCACGGTTCGCGGCCTTTTCTACGGGCTGGGTTCCGACGGCACGGTCGGCGCGAACAAGAACTCGATCAAAATCATCGGGAAGGGCACCAACAATTTCGCACAAGGGTATTTCGTCTACGACTCGAAGAAGGCCGGCACGGTCACCGTATCGCACATGCGGTTCGGTCCCGACCCAATCCGCTCGACCTACTTGATCACGAAAGCGAACTTTGTCGCTTGCCATCAGTTCCAGTTCCTCGATCGGCTCGACATGCTTGCTGGGGCAGCGAATGGAGCGACATTCCTGCTGAATGCGCCTTTTGGCCCCAACGAAATCTGGAACCACATTCCGCGACAGGTGCAGGAAACGATCATCAAGAAG
>DASPTY010000131.1:0-21449 GCA_035623175.1 Candidatus Limnocylindrales bacterium
CTAATGGTCTTTCTGTTGCTGATGCTGCTCTTCTGGGCCTTTGAGACAGCAGTGACAATTCTCCATTGCCGCCGCTACGTTCGTGACTACATTCCGGAAAAGCGCGACCCTGCACGCTCTCCTTTGGGTGCAACTGGTACAACGCGTGGCTGAGCCGTTCGCGCGAGTTAGTTCACGCCCGATCCGAACACAGAGGCCGGCGGAGAATTGCCAGAGCGGTGTGGGTACGATAAAGTAGAAGGAGTTGTTTGCCACAGTTTTCGGGCCTGTAGCTCAGGTGGCTAGAGCGCGCCCCTGATAAGGGCGAGGTCGGTGGTTCAAGTCCACCCAGGCCCACCAGCCTTCGCCCGCTGAAGCGGGCTTCGGCTCGGCAGGCCAGTTGAAAGGCGAAGGCTGTCGCGCCGCAGCTTTAGCGGAGGCGGACTCCCAATGAAGTTCGTCTACATCCTGCAGAACCAGACGGACAGCGCGCATTTCTATACCGGCATCACTGATGATTTGAAGGCCAGACTCTCTCAACACAACCCAGGTTCAGTTCCGCACACCGCCAAATATGAACCGTGGCGCGTCAAGACGTACATTGCATTTACCGATGGGGGCCGCGCCGCTGCGTTTGAGAAATACCTAAAGTCCGGATCCGACCGCGCCTTTGCAGAAGCAAGACTCTAAGCTCCCTCCAAGGCCGCTGAAAAAAGGTTGAGCCTCTACTCGCTTCACCCCGTGCCGTTTTGCGTGATGTGCATTTTCATTGATGATTCGACGAAAGTGCAGGAGCGCTACGGCCAAGCAGCCTCCCTCTCTTTCAGGCTAGGCCGTAACTCATTGAGCTTTTGTGCCTTACGGGACAACGCCACGGCAACGTCTTAGCTGTTACATTCGTCTAATAAGTGGAAGCGGAATGCGAAGGCCTCTTAGGGGAAACTTTCAGATTCCAGCCGTGTTTTCTTTGAGAGAGAAGCAGAGTTTAAAGCGTCCCTGTGGCGACCCCAGCCCATGTCGCTACCGGGGTTACGGTGGGATGAGCGGCGAGGCCCTCCCTCGATGCGCTCAGGTCGTGCCCGGCTGCAAAACCAGGATGAGTTTTCCAAAAGGAGGAATTAGGACTCATGAAGAGGTGTACAGCTTGGTTCGCATTTGCTGCATTGCTTCTGTTCACCGCAATTCCGACACGAGCGCAACAACGATTTGAACTGACTCCGTTCGTGGGGTATGAAACCAGCGGATCCTATCCCGTCAGTGTATTCACGACCACGGGCGGGACCTCGGTGCCTATCGATAATTTGCGCGTCAAAGGTGCCGCTGCCTTTGGCGCCTTTTTCGACTACAGCCTGACAGAAAATTTTCAGCCGGAATTCATGTGGAATCACAACAACACTTCTTACAGCGCCCACGACGTTCTCACGAATTCCTACATCTCTGCCTTTCACTCTGATGTGGACCAGTTTCAGTTCGGCAGCTTGTTCATGTTCCGCGGAAGTGAGCACAAAGTCAGGCCGTATTTTGCCACGAGCGTGGGCTTCACCCACGACACCAACAACAACGGCAACCCGAACCGCACGGCCTTTTCCTGGAGCATCGGCGGGGGCGTGAAATATTCCCTGGGTCAGCATTTCGGCTTCCGGGGAGATGCGCGCTACCTCCCTACGTATGGCAGCTCTTCACAGGCGACCTACTGCGATCCGTTCTTTGGCTGCTATCCCACAACCGTGCACAACTTCTTGAACCGGGGCAGTTTCACGGCGGGTCTCATCATCAAGTTTTAACGCGGATTTCTGACTAGCCGCCTCGTTCGGTTTAGCAGACTCACGAAATAGATTGTCATCCTGAGGGACGCATCCTTTGCGTCCTGAAGGATCTCAACTTGCGCAAAGGGATCGCATTGTGTAGCGAGGTTCTTCGCCCGACCTAATGCGCCGCTCAGGCTGAACAGCACTAGCTCGAAATTTCTCCCCGCTTCGCCAGCGCCATGATGCGATCGGCCGCGCGGAATGCGAGCGCTTCGATCGTCATCGTCGGCTGGCCGCGCCCCGACGTCACCAGGCTGCTTCCATCGCACAAGAAAAGATTCGGAACGTCGTGAGTCCGATGATCCGCGTTGATGACGGAAGTCTTCGGATCATTGCCCATCCGGCAGGTGCCCAGCAGGTGCACCGCAAACTGAGTTTCTTCAACCGGCCCGTGCCACTTGGTCTTTGCGTCCGCGGCGTCGAGCAATTCCATGGCGCGATCTTTCATCCACGACGCCAGCTTCAAGTCATCCGGATGGTCTCGATAGGTCATGCGTAGAGCCGGCAGTCCCCAAGCATCCTTGACGTCCGGATCGAGCGAGAAGCCGTTCGATTCCACAGGCAACGACGTGCCGTGGCAGAAAATCTCCATTGTCCGTGTGAAATTCTGGCGCAACGCTTTCTTGAATTCCTTGCCCCATCGCGGCGTATCCGGCGGCAGCCCATTCATTGCGAAGCCAAAGGGAGTGAAATCGAAACGCGCATCAATCCCTCCGCCCCCGTGGAAACCCACCTTCTCCGGATCCAATTCATAGAAATCGTGAAGAAGCCGGCTCACGGCGAACCCCTTGT
Organism: Candidatus Limnocylindrales bacterium; assembly: GCA_035623175.1. Taxonomy (GTDB): domain Bacteria; phylum Acidobacteriota; class Terriglobia; order Acidiferrales; family UBA7541; genus Acidiferrum. The sequence goes on from DASPTY010000131.1 coordinate 2,580, forward strand.
AGTCGTTCAGCGGTTCATCGAATACGCCGAATGCGATTGCGTGGCTGTTGGGCATGAGATGTTTTCCCACCATGCCGCTGGAGTTCGCCAGGCCATTCGGAAATTGCGGCGAGGTGGAGAGTAACAACAGTCTAGGGGTCTCGGCGCCATTCGCGGCAAGGATGACCGCCTTCGCTTTCTGCAAATGAGCAACTCGCTTGGCGTCGAAGTAGACCGCGCCCGTTACGCGGCCGTTTTTGTCCACCGCAATCTGGTGAGCGTACGAGTTGGCGCGAATTTCGCAGCGGCCCGTCGCTTCCGCTACGCGGATCGCCGCGACCAGCGAACTGGATTTCGCGCCTACTTCGCAACCGAAGCCAAGACAAAAGCCACAATTGACGCAGGCGCTGCGGCCTGCGCGCGGGCGCGACAGAATCGCCATCGGAGCTGGGTATGGGTGATAGCCCAGCTTGCGCGCCGCTCGCTCGAATATCACGCCGGATCCCTTTACCGGAAGCGGGGGCATGGGATACGGCTTCGACCTCGGCGGGTCGAACGGGCTGGCTCCCGCCAAGCCCGATACGCCAATTTCCCACTCAACCTTGGTGTAGTACGGTTCGAGGTCCGCATAGCGAATCGGCCAATCCACCAGCGCAGCGCCGGGAATGTCGCCGACCTTGCTGTGCTCCATGAAATCGATCTCGTGAAAGCGCCAGAAGTTGGCAGTGAAGTGAACGCTGCTTCCGCCGACGCAGCGTCCATACATCACGTTGTATCCCTGTTGCGCCTTTTCTTGTGGGGTTTTCCGGAAAGTAGTGGGCTGCAGGCCCGGATTGTTCGTCAGTTGGTGCCGCGTGAACACTTCGACTTCGTTATGGGAGAAATCGGCCTCGGTCAAATAGGGGCCTTGCTCGAGAACCACGACACGATACCCATTCGTCGAAAGTTCTTTCGCGAGTATTCCGCCTGCGGCGCCGGAACCCACGATCACAAAATCTACTTCATCGGAAGGCTTGTAAGTAACCTTGGCCTGGCTCATTTCTTCTCCGATTCCGGCGACGTGGGCTGCCAGCCAGGATAATCCTTGTCGTAGTAGCCGAACGGGGGAGAAAAACTGTGCGCGGGGTCGCGCCCAATGACCTTCCAGCCTGCATAGTCGCGGTTGCCTCCTGCCTCCGGATCCGCCAGGAATCCGAGGATGGTGTGCTGCCAGATCGTCCGGACGAAGCCTCCGGAGGCAAGTTGCATCCGCCGTCCCGGTCGGCTGCCTTCTGGATTCAGCTCCTCCGCGAGTTCGGCCGTCAATTTCTCTTGTTGCTTGGCCGAGGCGTCTGCGAAGCTCTTCACTCCGGGAAAAGTCTCGGAAGTCAACTGCTTGAGTTCTGCGAGGCCTTTTTGATAAACCGGCACTGCTTCGCTTGCAAACGTCTTTAGCGCCCGGTCGATAAAATAGACGACTCCAGTTTCTCGCGCACCGGGCAATTCATCAGTCGGAATGAACTGCGAGGCGATGGCCTCCACGTCCTTCGCTTGTTCCGGAGTCAAAACTTCGAACTTGGGCGGAGCATCCGATTTTGCTGTTTCGTGGGCGTGTTGCGCCGCGGATAGGATCGCGGGCCACTGCGCACTGACCCAGGCGGCGCCTGCCGCTCCCCCCGCCTGCAAAAGAAAATCGCGACGAGCCGCCTGAAATGGTTTCATAGTCCCCTCAGCACCCTGAGCAATCTAAGGGGTGAGCGAACCAGCGTCAAGCCGAAAACTAGCTTCTGGGTGCGAAATTTCCGTCCTCATGAAACACTCTCATTGATTCTCGCAAGTGGGTGGCTATCACCTCGCTCTCTGATTGACGCCCGGGGCGCGGTCGTGGTGAGAAGGTCATTTTGCGAAGTGCACGCCCTGAAGTATCATTTTGCCTTGGCATAAACCATGGGGACATTCACAGGTGCAATCGGGACCGGGGGCAAGTGGCTGCTCGACCGCATCGTCGGAGCGCTGGCCGCAACTGGTATCAACCCGAATCTGCTCACGTTTCTTGGTTTGCTCGTCAATTTTGGCGCCGCCGCCAGCTTTTCTGTCGGGAATTTCCGTACTGGAGCCATCATCATCTTCTTCGCAGGCTTCCTGGACATGCTGGATGGACAGGTGGCGCGGCGGCAGAATCGCGTGACCGCCTTTGGCGCGTTTTACGATTCGACGCTTGACCGCTATGCCGACATGGCCCTGTACATGGGTCTTCTCGTCTACTACTCGGTCAGCGGGCGGACGCCCTATGTGGTGTTAGCCGCAGTGGCCACGGCGGGCTCGGTGATGGTGAGCTATTCGCGCGCCCGCGCCGAATCCCTGATCCCGCTCTGCAAGGTTGGATTCATGGAACGGCCCGAGCGCATGGTGCTGCTCATTATTGGAGGCGTTTTCAACCGTATGGCCCAGGTGCTTTGGGTCATCGCCGCCGTTTCCACCATCACCGTCATTCACAGGATTTACTTCACCTGGCAGGAAACCAGGGCCGGTCGCATCCTACCCAACCTCAAGCCCAATTTGTGAACCAGGAGGGTTCCGCTCCCGCGCTGCATGGCAACGGAAGCTCCTCCTAATTTTCCTGCGCCGTTTGAGGTCTCTGCGCGTTGGTGCTATGCGCCGCTTCGCTCAGCCAAGCTTCCACAGGCTCGGCGATTATCCGCTTCACGCGCTCCTTCAAGGCAGGCACGTCTTCCTTGCACATTCCCTTCGTCTCGATCGTGTCGTGCAAATACACCGTGATCGTCGTGGGCCGGAGGATCCAGTCCTCTGTGCGCAAGTGATGAAACGACCCCACAAGACTCACGGGGACAATCGGAACTCCCAGCTGTAGCGCCAACCGGAATCCGCCGTCCTTGAATTCGCTCAAGTGACCATCGCGCGTGCGACTCGCTTCCGGGAAAATGATCAGGCTCACGCCAGCGTTTATCGCTTCTTGGGTGAGACGCCAAAGGCGTTTTAGATCTTTGGGGCTCCCGACGCTTGGGACCGGGACGTTGCCGAAGCGCTTCATGAACCAGCCGTAGATGGGAATCTTGAAATGGGATTCCAGTTCCCAGCCGCGGACGAGCTGCGGAATCACACAGTAAAGCATGAATGGATCGAGCAGGTTGACGTGATTCACCATGAAAAGCGAGGTTCGCTGGCTGTCAAATCCCGCCGCTTTCTTCACTTCCACCCTCGCCCCGGAGAAAAATGCGATTCGCCGGCACAGGCCGCGCTGTAGCCAATCGTGCTTTCGGGGATCAAGAACCACCGCGAGCGCGATCAGGATTGGCACTACAATCAGAAAGTGCAGCCAACTCATGCCCCAGAGTATCAGGCTGCGAAAGACCTCCCAGGCGCGCTTCATATGTAAACGTCCAGGGCACCTGGCAAAATATCGAGGTACTTGCAATCCACGGTGACGATTTCGCCGTCCACCATAACGTCGACGGGCCCCTCCAAATCGAATTCCACTCGTTTGATGGCGCGCCGCGAAGCGAGCGGGTGTGTGATGTGTGTTCCGTCGTACAACCGCGGCAACATCCGGATCAGTCCCAGTCTGCCGATGGGTCCCCATCGCACATACTCGATCAGCCCGTCGCTCGGATCGGCATCCGGCGCAATCAACATCGTGCCGCCGGTATATTTGCTGTTATTGAAAGCCAAAAACAGGCAGCGGCGTTCGTCCCAGGGGAGTTCGTCATCGCAACGCATCTTGAATCCCCGGCGTTTCAATTGCACCACTTTCACGAAAACTCCTAGCAAATACCCAACATGCCCGAAGCGTTTGAAAATCCGGTTTGTGACCGCGCCGACGTCCGCCGTGAATCCAACGCTCAAGAGATTGAACGAATAGAGAGTTCCAGTGGCGTGCCGGAGCCGCAAAAGGTCCACATGGCGTTTTCGCCTGGATTGCAATGCTGCGAAGGAAGATTCCGCGCCAATGCCCGCGAAGTCGCGCAAGAAGGAATTGCCGGTGCCGAGAGGCAAAAATCCCAGCTCAATCCGGCCGACCGGTTGTGGCCGGTTGAAAATCCCGTTGATGATCTCGTGAGCGGTGCCATCGCCTCCGACAGCCAAGAATTTCCGGTAACCTTGATCGTAGGCTTCGCTGGCAAGGTCCGCGGCGTGGCCTGGCGCGGAAGAAGCGATTACATCAATCCGGAGCCCTTTTTCCCTTAGGCGTGCGAGTTCCGCTCCGGCGCGCTGCGCCGTACGCCCGCCGCCCGCGGCGGGATTCACGATGGCAAGGAACTTTTCGAGCACGATTCTTCCGTCGTCGGAATTCTACCTTTTTTTCGTCCTAAACTTGCAGGATCGCCTCTTCGCGCCGCAGCGTGCGCAGCTGTTCCGCCAGGGCCACGCGAATAATCTTGAGCGAGGCGGTCAGCGGGAAATCCTCGCCATAAAGCACTACGCCATGAATCCGCTTGTAGTTGATCAGCCGGCTGTTCCGCGCGGCGATTTCCTTGCGCAGATCTTCGCTATACGCCTGGCCCTGATCCATGCGAATCACCAGCACCAATCGTTCCCCGACCATGGACTGGCTCGGCCAGATATAATTCGCGGCGAATACGCAGTACTCTTTGACCGGCAGGCCCTCGAAAGCTTGTTCGACGTCTTCCGCGTAAACGTTCTTCCCTTCCTCTGTCACGATCATGTTCTTCTTGCGGCCAAAAAGCTGCAAATGGCCGGAAGGATCGAACCGGCCCATGTCGCCGGTCATCAGCCAGCCATCCACAATGGTTTCGGCGGTAAGTTCCGGCTCGTTCAGATAACCAGCCATGATCGTCTTACCGCGCACAATTACCTGCCCGATACCCTCCGCATCTGGGTTTTGGATGCGCACTTCGATTCCTGGAAGCGGCTTGCCGACCGTGTCGGCGCGAAACGGCTTCAAATCGTTCACCGTGACTCCCGTGCCCCCCTCGGTTAAGCCATACGCGTTGACCACCGGTATTCCCAGGTCGTAAAAAAACTGCAGCGTCTCCGGTTCAGAAAATGCCCCACCAACAATGATGGCCAGCAATTCGCCGCCAAATCCGTCATGCACCTGCTTTAGCAGCCGCCGGCTGAGCCACAGCCGCGGGCGGTCCCTGGTCAACGCTACGTTGATCTTGCGCAACATTTCAAACACGCGCCGCTTCTTCGGCGGTAATTCGTCGAAGCGCCCCTGCAAGCTTTTCTTCAGATTCTTCAACACCAGCGGCACTACGGTTACGTAGGAAATCCGGTACTTCGCAAAGGCTTCTCGTACAAATTCCGGCCGCAATGTCCGCAAGTGCACCACCGCCGCTCCACACACAAAGGGACCAAAGAATCCGACCATGAAGTCTATGGAGTGATTCGTGGGCAGGATGCTGAGGTAGCGCACTCCCGGCCAGAACGGGTACCAGGCCGTCAGTGCAGCGCATTGTTCCAAGTAGTTCCCGTGCGTCAGCATGCAGCCTTTCGGCCGTCCGCCGGTTCCTGAGGAATAGATGATGCTCGCCAGGTCCTCGCGCTTGCGTGCGACAAATGCCGGCTCACCGCTGCCGACCGCATCCTCCCAGCGCCGGGCTCCGCACAAATCTGCGTTTGCGGGAGCCTCGGTTGCCAGGACGAACTTCAATTTATTCACCGCTCCCGCAGGCGCGGATTCGGCAAGTTGACGCCAGATGCCGTACTCAGTGATCAGCACTTCGGCGGAAGAGTGTTCGAGCAGTTGCCATTTTTCCGCTGAAGTCAACTTGAAATCCAACGGCACCATGGTCGCGCCACAATAGAAGAGCGCGTATGCCGAAATCAGCCACTTCGACTGATTCGTCATGATGATTGAGACGCGCGTGCCCGCAGTAACCCCTGCTTCTTGCATCGCCCTTGCCAGTGGCAGCGCGCGCTCCTTGAATTCGCGGTAGGTGAGGCGCAGTTTCTCCTCGCCGCGGTCGGACTCGATTAAGCACACCTCGCGCGGAAACGTTTCCGTCGCTTTCCGTATGGCTTCCCCGATGGACGAGAGCTGTGAAAGGTCCAACATGTGGGCAAGAAAGGTTAGAGGCGCGCCTGGATGCGCTGAGCGAGCGTCTTGAAGTTGCTCACACCCTGCACTTCGTAGTCGGGCAACTCGATGTGGAAGTGGTTCTCCAGCCGAGAAAGCATTTCGAGCGCCTGAAGGCTGTCGATGCCCAGCTTTTTGTAGAAATCGTCGTCCGCTTCTAATGAGCCGGGAGCAACCTTGAAATGCTTCGTTGCCAACTCCAGGATTTCCTGGGTCGTCTCTTCTAATGTGCGCATAGCCCTCAATCTATCATTCCAGCCGCCGGGAAGGAAAATCCCGTTCCGGCAATTCGTGACGGCAAAAACGCGAACTTCATCGTGCGACCTTCTGATCAAAAAAGTTGGCCATCAGCGCAAGACACTCTCGCGTCTCCGGCAACTGGAAGTGGTACCAGAAAGCGTGCGGCAGCGCTTCAAAAACGACTAACTGGGAGTCATTTCCGGCGCGCAACAGTACCCGATGAAAGATCGTCGTGTCGCTCAAAAGTAGATCACGCGTGCTGGTAATGAGCAGGCTCGGAGGAAAACCATGCAAATCGGCATAGACCGGCGACAACACCGGGTCTTTGCGATCAGCGTTTCCAGCGTATTCATTGGGATGCCCGCCGTGCGGATCCGGCGGCAATAACGTCCCGGGAAGTCCATCCAGCGTGAAGAAGCTCAACGAGTCGCCTCGCTTGCTGAAGTCCGCGAGCGTCGAAAAAATTCCCAACGCTCCCGGCAGCGGAAGTCCCAACTGCTTCAGCTTCACGGCTACCTCTCCCGTCAGAATTGCCCCTGCCGATGTGCCAAAGATACCGATGCTTGCGGGCTTGTACTCCTTCGACAATTCCGTGTAGACCCTAACAACGTCGTCCACCGCCGCGGGAAACGGATTTTCCGGCGCCAGGCGATAGTAAATCGAGACGACCTTTGTCTTGGCTAGCGAAGCGATCGGCACACCCTCTATGAGCGACCCCGAATCGGAATTGAATCCGCCTCCGTGCAGATTGATCAAGACTCGGCTGCGGTTCTGTTCCGGAAGACCGTCCGGCGTGATGATGTCCGTGCGGACTCCCGCAATCATCTTTTCTTCGACTTTGACCGGAAAAATCTTGCGCGCTTCTGCCGAATCTTCGGCGCGCCACTGGTCCGTGGCGGCCCGGCGCTCTGCAAGAGTCTGCGGCGCCCAGTTCCTGTGGGCCAGGGACTCCAACCACTTTTGTGACTCGGCGCTCACCGTTGCGGGCATGGGAATCACGCGTGTGACATGCGCCGTACCGTCCGCGTCGAACTTCGCGCCCTCTTCCGCCGACTTTGAACAAGCGGCTATTCCCCAAACGGTGAGACATAGAACCGCGATGAAAAGATTGAGACTCCGCACTCGAGACATTGTGGTTTCCCCTTAGTGGATTGGAAACTTAGGAAGTTTGCGAGCGGGATGCGACCGGGAGGTGCTTCATAGGCTCGTCTGATTCGACAAAGCGCCGCAAATGTTCCAGCACCACTGGTCGGTTGAAAAGCTTGCAGAACAGCTCAATTTCCTTATTCAATTCCGAGCGCGGGATGGGCTTCACGAATCTTTTTGCAGCCGCTCGCGTTTCCCCATCGAACTTGGTTACTTGTTGCGCCATTGAACGCGCCACCTGCAGCGCATAGCCTTCGCCGGCAAGATGCGACACGAGCCCGGCCTGCTGCGCGCTTTCCGCCTTCACTGTCCGGCCTGTGAAGAGCAGATCACGGATGAAGCTGTTGCCGACGTCGCGGCGCAACCGCGGAATCCCTCCGAATCCGGGGATTAGCCCTAGTCGAAGCTCAGGAAAACCGAAACGCGCCATTTTGTCCGCGACAATTTGGTCGCACGTTAGTGCCAGTTCCAGCCCGCCGCCCATGCACACTCCATGCACAGCGGCAAACGTGACGAACGGCGCCTCATCAATCGCGTTCAGCACCTTGTGAATGCGTTTCAGAAAAGCGCGAACGCCACTCCAGCGTTTCTTCGCCGGCAGCGCCACGGCTCCGTGGTACAACTCTTTCAAATCCGCGCCGGCGCAGAAACCTCCCGGGCGCGCACTGGTGATGACGCAAGCACTAGTCGTGGGTGCGAGCAGCTTGATAGCCTGGGCGAACTTCTCAAGGTCCGCGAGCATCAACGTGCCGATTTCATTCAGCGGCGCGTGGTCCAGCGTCACTTCCACTACGCCGTCACGCCATTCCCACCGCAGCGCCTTTCCGTTGAACTCTTTCATCGGCTTTTTCCGCCTGCTGCAGAAGCCTGCTTGCTGTACATCCGTTCAATTTCGTCGTAGAACCGTGCATGGATGGCATCGCGTTTCACTTTTCCCATGGCTGTCAGTAGACCGCTCTCCGTCGTCAGCGCCTCCGGCAATATCGTGAAATTGCGTAACTGGCGGTAATGCGGCAGGTCGGAATTCACCCGGTCCAGCGCTTCCTGCACGGACTGCGGGTCAAGTGCTCCAGTCAGCAGCACCGTAAGATAGCCGTGCCCGTTTCCCACGACCACAATCTGTCGCGCGCCGGGAAGTTGTTGGGCCAGTTTTTCTTCAATCGGCTCCGGGGCGATATTGTGTCCGGAGTTGAGGACGATCAGGTTCTTGATCCGCCCGCTGATGCGCCAGTTCCCGAGCGAATTCACTTCCCCTTGATCGCCGGTGTGGAACCAGCCGTCTTTCAGCACTCTTGCTGTCTCGTCTGGCCGGTTCCAGTAACCCGGAAAAACATTCGGCCCGCGCACTAAAATCTCGTCATTCTCTCCAGTGTTCATCTCGATTCCCGGAATGCACTTGCCTACGCGGCCCGGCTCTGGAGTCGTGCGCGGGTCGTCCATCGTGCAGATCGCCGTCGTTTCCGTGAGTCCATACACCTGAAGCACCGGTATAGACACCATATGGAAGAATTGTTGTGTCTCCGGCGAAAGCGGCGCCGATCCGCAAATGAGCGCCCTTAAGTTGGATCCAAATCGGGCGCGGATCTTCCTGAAGATCAAATTCCTGCCAAGGAACAACCAGAACGAATCCAAGCCCTTCGTTTTGCCCTGGCCATCCGTTTTTCTTTCCCACGCGGCACGCGCATTCCGGTAGATCGCCTGGATGGCGGAATCCCGCTTTGAAATCGCGTCTTCCACGCCACGCCGCACGCGCTCCAGAAGCGTCGGCACATTCATGAAGTAGTGCGGCGAGGAGTGTTGAATCTCATCGGCCAGCTTGTTCATGTCGGTGGAAAGTGTGAGAGTGCTATCCCGCGAGAGGCAAGAAAGCAACAGAATCCACGAACCGGCGAAATTGAAGGGCAGATAGTGAAACACGCGATCGGGTTTCGTCGCGCCTTCCATTAACTCATCCAGGCGCGCCGTCGTGCAGGAAATCATGTGATCCACGTTTGTCGTGTTCAGGCACACACCTTTGGGTTCTCCGGAAGTTCCCGAGGTGTAAATGATGGTGAGTAGATCCTCGCCTTTGCGTGAGTTGGGTCCGCTGTCAATGCCCTGCCCCGGCGGAATCTGACCAATTGCCTCGTCGAACAAAACTCGCGGCGGTACTTCGGGCCAGGCTTGCGCCACGCCGTCGCCCAACGCAGTGTCGCTGCAGAACAGGAATCTCGCAGCGCAATCTTTCATCATCCCCGCGAGCTCCGCTGCAGCTTGTCGTGAGTAGAGCGGCACAACGATAGCGCCCTCGGCCATCAGAGCAATGTCCACCACCGCCAGTTTGATAGAGTTCGCCCCGAGCAGCGCGCATCTGTCGCCGGGTTGGACGCCGCGCTGCCGCAAATAAGCGCGTACACGCCCGACCTGCTCCAAAAACTGCCCGCCAGTCACACTGACGAATTCCTTGCCATGCACTTCTTGCAGAACTACGCGACTTCGGGCGGTGCGCAGTTGATTGAAGATGTTTTCGAGAAAATTTGGCATAAGGTTTCAGTGCCCTACCGCCACCGCCGCGCTGGTATCGAACTCTTCCGCGAGTTTGCGCAAATCTTCGGGGAGCAGTGGAAGGTTGTCTTCCCAGCTCAGCACGCCCTTGCGCAATGGAAACTCCGGATACGTCTTTCTTACTTCGTCCTCGAGGAACGTGGCCATTCGCGCCATTCCCTTCAGGTTCGCGACGACAGTGCGCCCGATGCTCTCGCGGATCGCGTCCGCTTCAACAACGAGGTGTTCCATCACTTCCAGCAGTTTGGGCCCGAGACCCGGATCATCGACATCCAGCAGCAGGTGCTGGTGGCCGCGTTCGCGCATGAGGTTGCGAATCCGCTCGTCCATTGTGACTCCCGCGGACACGACTCCTGCGGGCATGCACGTCACAATCCCGTGATACCGCGAAGACACCATGTACGTGCACGCACGCAGGATGGACACCAGTTGGAACATGTCGTAGTCGTCCGAAGTGATCACTGGCGTTCCCGGCAGTTCTTTCTCAATCGCGCGGCACGCCATGGCATCCAGCCGCTCCATCGCCACAAGGATAGGGAGCACGCGATGCTTCTGCACGAACGCTTTGGCCGCGTGGATGTAGCCATTGACGTAGTGCTTGAATTTCCGCTCGACCTCGGCGCCCGACTCGAAGAAATACACTGTGCGGTATTGGCTTTCTTTGTACGCCCCGGTCGTGGCACGGGCAAAATATTTGGCAATCGACGCACGCACCGGCCAAACAAACGGATGAATTGGGCAAAGCGCCAGGATCGGCGTTTTCTCGTCCCAACCCGCGGCGCGCAGCGCTTTTCTTGCGTATTCCTGCGGATGCGGCTCAAACGTCCACGCCGTATCCGCGCCGAGTTCGTTTGGCACGCCGAGGCTCGCGAGCAATTGCTGGGACTCCAGGCTTCGCGTAATCACCAGCGACTCGCTGGTGTACCTCGCGCACATCCATTGAATGAGGTCATCCATGTGCCCGGCGTCGCCGCCATACGCCACGGACAATTTATTCTCCGCCGATGCCAAGCCGAGCGAGCCGATCATCATGGTCGTCAGCGCGTTGGCGAACTTGCTTTTAAACATCGAGCCTTCGCAGGAAATTACCCCATGATTCGCGTGCACTTCGCGGAACAGGAATGGTGGATACACATCCGGCAGATGCACCTGGCGAGATCCTTCGAAATAGCCTTTGGTGCGCTCGAAATTCTGCGTCATTACGCTGAAATCGACGTTCTCCGCTCCCAAAACGTGGCGCACTTGCCGCAGCATCTCTTGAACCCGGACGTCGCTGCCTGTGTTCCGCGTGCCGTTGTAGCCCGCAAAGAGCAATTTCAGTTTTTCGCCAGGAGTCCAGCGCTTCCCGAGTCCAAACATCCAGCCCATGCGCCGGAGTTCGATCAGCGCGCTGACCCACATCACGAGGAGAAAATCGGTCATGCGACGGCGCTCCCTGCAGTTCTTGGGGTGGGCGCGGTGGCCTTTTCAGGCCAGGGCTTGGCCGGATACTTAAACTTATTCGCGCGGCTGAATTGCAGCAAAGGGTAGGCGTACTCCGAAAACTTGGCCGGCGCTTCGCCCATTTCCTGCACGACGCGCGAATTGTCAAACACCGTGTTCCAATCCAGATACGGCCAGAAAACTTTCAGCAACGAAGCGCCGTAGCCGATGCCGCCGCCACGGTACGCGAGCCAATTCACAGTTTTTGAAAAAGGTCCGCCGAGCCAGGGTTGATAGCTTGGCTTGCTCCAGCCGCCCGCCGCTGCGAGCGCGTCGGTCAATTCCTTGTAAGTCTGCGAACCTATGCCCGACGAAAGATGGTAGATACCGTGCGCGGGATTCTGCAATTGGTGAATCTTCACGATGGCCCCACCAACGTAATTCGCGGGCACGATGTCAATCTTGTCGTTGGGCCGTAACGGCAACACTGGCAAGCGCGCGAGCATGTCGAACGCCTGCACCATGTCGAATTGCGTGGTTTCCGGGCGCCGGCTGTCTCCCATCACGATCGATGGCCGGAAAATCGTGTGCGGCACGTCCGGCAAGAGCTGGTGCACCATGTGCTCGCAGAACTTTTTCGTCCGCGCGTAAGGATCGTAGTCCGAGCGCTCCCAATCTATGGAGTTTTCTTCCGCCACCACTTCATTCTGCCGCTTCCCCGCCACCGCCACTGTAGAGACGTGCGAGTACCGCCGGAGCCCGTGGCGATTCTGGGCGCGCCGCGCAAGCTGAATCACTTCCAGCGAGCCGCGCAAGTTGACATTCAGGCACTGCTTCTCGGACTTGCGATTCAGCGATGCAGCGCAATGCAGAATCGAATCGGTGGAATCGACAAGCTCGTGATACTGGTCATCGTCCAAGCCAAATCGTTCGCTGGTCAGGTCGCCACGAAATATCCGCACGCGCTCGTTCACATGGGCGAGAAATTGCGGAAACTCAAAGTGCAGTTGAAGCGATTGCCAGAGCCGCTCGCGCGCCTCGTGCTCATTTTTGGCGCGCACCAGCAGATTGAGCCGGTCCGAATAGTCGGAGAAGAGTCCCGCTACCAGGTAGCTGCCGAGATAACCTGTCGAGCCGGTGAGGAAAATGGCCATAGAAAGATTTTCTCGCGCCTAGCGGGTCGCTGCCGAAGCGCCCTCCTGCGGCGCAGACCAATCGAGCACGCGCGCTTCTCTTGCCTCCAGCGGCCGCCCCTCCATCAACGGGTAGCACCACCGCCGCAAAGCCGGTATGTGGATGTTAATCCAGTAATCCCACCAGTCAATCTTTTCCGGCGAAAAGTCGAAGAGCTTCTTCTCTTCGGGAGTAAGCGCGGCGGAAAGAAGTCGCGCGTTCTCGCACTCGAACACATGCTCGTTATGCAGGATGAACGGCTCGTACAACTCGATGAGCTTCTCCGCGCGCACCAGATCCCGTTCGGTCTTGGCCAGCGGTGGCTTGCTCAAGCGCAGTGTCGCGGCTGCCTTGTTGATGCGGGAGACCACGGCTTTTTGCATCGGGATGGACATTCGCTCGTAGCGCTGCTTCGACACGGGAATCGTCTCCAACTTGACCTTCAGCCAGTGCTCGATTCCCTGCTGCGCCCGATAGTGTTTGCGGTGCGCCAGCCCGGTCAGCTCGATCGAGCGGCCCATGTTTACGGGATTAACCGCGGAAGTTGCGAGTTGGTATAAACGCGCGTTCTTACGTTGCAGCAACGCCGCGCCGATCAGTGTCATCCCCCGCGTTACCATGTCCACCGGAATGACGTCCAGGCACTTGCGTTCGTTCGAAGGCAACTGCCGGAAATTCGTTCCCAACAAGTAGGACAGCGGGCCTGAGGTGTTGATTCCTTCATTCCATCCCGTAAACGGATTACGCTCCGAACTCTCCACAATCGACGGCCGGACGATAGCAATGGGAAGGTCGCGCCCGCGTTGCGCCAGGATAGATTCGCCCAGACTTTTCGTAAAAGTGTACGTGTTTGGCCAGTGAAGGTACTGCGCGCGTTTCATCCCCGCGCGCACGAGACGGTTTCTCACCCATCGTGCCCGGTTTCGCTTCAAAACACCATCAAGCTCCTCTGTGCCGACTTTCGTCGGGTCGCCGCTGCGGCCAAGCGCCTGGCGTTGCAGCGCCTTTTCGAGTTCCGCGCTTTCCGAGCGCTCTTGGATTCGTCGCACCATCTCCCGCAAGGACGCGACTTCGCGCTCCGCATCGAAGTCGGGATGATCCGCGGGATTGTAGTTTACGCGCAACTCCTCGGAGACCCTGCCGTCGCGCATACCCACGACGTAGCACGTCGAGAGATGCATCAGCGCGGCGCGGCTGCATTTCCTCAAAAACTCGAGCAAGTTCACCGGGGAATCGATGTTCGAGGAAATGGCGTCGCGCAGGTCGGGATTAAAGTCCGTCAAACCCGCACTATTGACAATCAGGTCCAGAGTGCGAGCCAGGCGTGCCTGCGTCTCCACATCTAGCCCCAGCCCCTGCAAGCTGACATCGCCCTCCACCACTTCTACTTTGTCCCTCAGGAATGCAGCTAGATTGTCCCCGTGAGTCTCTTGCAAATGGTCAAACGTCGGGGATTCTTCAACGATTTTTTCAAGTCGGCGTTGCGCCGCTGTTGTCCTGTTCCGCCGGATCAACAACGTGACCTTGCCAATTTCCGGTATCTTCTCGAGCAGATCCACCAGCCACACTTTTCCGATGAAGCCGGTGACCCCGATCAGCATAAGGTGCTTGCCTGTCAACGTTTCCCGAATCTTCAGGCGATCCAGCCGCGGCGTGCCTCCGAGCGCCTGTACTGCACGCTCGTTTTCAATTGCTGGCCGCGGCGCGGGCTGCACGGCGCGCGCGAGCAACTCTGGCGTGTTTTTCCAGTCGAGCTGCCAGAGAAGCTCTTCCGCGGAAATACTTCCATCCGCCGAGCCGCTCGCGAGCCACGCAAACGGCCCTCGCGGACGTATGACAGGTTCGCGCAGCCGGCCCGTCGCCAAGCCGTCTCGAAACTCCAGCCGGTTCGCAATGAAACCTTGGGCCGCAAAATATTCCGTCATCGGCCGCAGGACGTGCTCCAACATCTGCCCGACCAGGATGACTCGCTGCCCGCTGCGCACCGCGTCAATTAGCAGTTCCACGGCTTCGCGGCGCATCCGAGGTTTCAATTCGTACTGAAAATATTCTTCTCCCAGCAGTTCGAGCCGGTCGCGAGTGATGCCCCGAAGAACTCCATGTAGGAAGCGGGTAGCGAAGGTCCGGCTGGCAAGATATGTCGGGGCTCGAAGCAGACTCACCCCAAGCATCGCGCCGCGGCGCACCCAGCGCTCTAGGAAACTCTGGCTGTTCCAATTGAAATAGCCTACGCTGCGCAGCGCGCTCATCTCGAACAGTGAGCCCTCCACGCGCCAATAGGTCACGCCGGACACACGCTCGACAACGCTGCCATTCTTTTTGGACGAAGGCTTTGGCATCTTTTCCGGTGAATCTCGCTGGTCCAGCAGGTTATCCCCTCACGCGTTTCGCTCAGGGACAGTTTCTTGGCTCGGCGGTGATGGGACCATCTGCTGCTTACTGCGCTAGTCCCGCCAGCATTGGAGTATCAAAATTATCATCCCCTATCGCTTCCCGCAATACTCGCGGCTAACAGAGAGGCTCACAATTCCATGGGGATGCGTCTCGCGTATGGCAGCGTGTAGCATAGGCTTTAGCCTGTGACTTCTACGCTTGCTAAAGCCGGAGCTACAAGCAGTTGGCTTCGGCCTGAGGAGATTCTACCCCCGCGGCTACACGCCCCAGCCATACTTTTCGGCATGTTCAAACGTACGCTGCATCTCCTGATGCAATATCTCGAGGAACATCGAGGCGCTAACCTTCTTCGTTCCTGGTTCACTGATATCTTCCGTGCGATAACCCGCTCCCAGAACGCGCGAGACCGACTGCTCGACCCAGTCAGCCTCCAGGTTAAGGCCGAAAGTGTCCCGCAGCATCATCGTCGCGCTGAGGATCGAGCCGATGGGATTCGCTACGTCTTTCCCAGCGAGCGATGGCGCGGAGCCGTGGATGGGCTCAAACAGCGGCGCGCTCGTGCCAAAACTTCCCGACGGTATCAGGCCGATGGAGCCGACCAGTGCCGCCGCTACATCGCTCAGAATGTCGCCAAACATGTTGGTGCTGAGTAGCACATCGAATTGCGTGGGGCGTAGCGTGAGCTGCATGGCCGCGTTGTCCACGTACATGTGCTCCAGCTTGACCTCAGGAAACACGGCGCCCACGGACGTCACCGTGCGGCGCCACAACTGCGAACTGGTCAGCACGTTGGCCTTGTCCACCGAACAAACCCTCCGCGATCGGTGCTCCGCACGCGTAAAAGCGAACGTGGCGATGCGCTCAATCTCTGGTGTTGAGTACGATTCGGTGTCAAACGCGCGTTCTGTGCCGCCTTCCACAACATTGCCGCGCTCGCCGAAGTACATTCCGCCGGCAAGTTCGCGCACGATCTCGATGTCCAGGTCCCCCAGTCGCTCGGGCCGCAACGGGGAAATGCTTCGTAGCGGCTCGATGAGTTTCACCGGGCGCAAGTTAACGTAAAGGCCCAGCCCCTTGCGCAGGCCCAGTAGGCCCGTTTCCGGACGCTTTCCGACCGGCAACGCGTCCCATTTGGGTCCGCCTACGGCTCCGAGAAACACGGCGTCCGATTTGCGGCAAGCCTCCAGCGTTTCATTCGGGAGCGGATTCCCAGTCTTTTCGATGGCTGCGCCGCCAATCGGCATCTCCACCGTGTCAAACTGGTGCTGAAACTCCCGCGCGCATTCCTGCAGCACACCCGCTGCGGCGCGTGTCACTTCCGGACCGATACCATCCCCTGGCAGAAGCACGATCTTTTTCTTCAGCTTCATCAGAACTTTCCTCGATTTTTCCGTTTCTCAGGCGACGGGTGAAGCAGTCGTGGCCACCACTTTGCGCCGGATCACTTCGTGGGCAATGGTCATCAGGTCTCTCGCCCGCACCTGCTTGGCCGTATCTGCGAACGTGGTCACGCGACGATAACACTCCGCCAGCTCATCATCGCTCGGAGTGTAGCCCAGTTCCTTCAGCGTCTCACGCAACGCGTGCCGCCCGGAGTGCTTGCCGAGCACCAACGAGCGCGACGGCACGCCCACCGCCTCCGGTGAAATGATTTCGTAGGTCAGAGGGTTCTTGATAATGCCGTCCTGGTGGATGCCCGCTTCGTGAGCGAACGCGTTCGCGCCCACCACGGCTTTGTTGGGCGCAACCGCAGCCCCGGTGATTTCCGTCAGCAGCCGGCTGGATTTGTATAGTTCATCCAGCTTCAACTTGGTCGCCAAACCGAAGCTTTCTTTGCGCACTGCAAGCGCCACGGCGACTTCCTCCAGCGCGGCGTTTCCGGCCCGCTCCCCAATCCCGTTCACCGTGCACTCGATCTGGCGCACGCCTGCTCGCACCGCCGCCAGCGAATTCGCCACCGCTAGCCCCAAGTCGTCATGGCAGTGAGCGCTGAGCGTAATGTGGTCCGGATCGTTCAAGTGCTCGCGAACCTTCAAGAACATCTCGCCGTATTCTTCCGGCACCGCGTAGCCGACGGTGTCTGGCAAGTTCAATACATCCGCGCCAGCGTCCACGGCCACCTGGCACGCCTGACAGAGAAAATCGAGGTCCGTGCGCCCCGCATCTTCCGCAGAGAATTCCACTTCGCCCACAAAATTCCGCGCCATCTTAACCGACGAACCAATGGCTTCGAGCGCCTGCTCTCGGGTCATGTGCAGCTTGACCTGCAGATGCAAATCGGACGTTGCCAGGAACACGTGCATTCGCGGAGTCTCTGCCGGCTTCAGCGCTTCAGCGGCCGCCAGAATGTCGTCTTTTCTGGCGCGCGCCAGCGCCGCGATGGGCACGTCGCGCACTTCTTTCGACACGGCTATCACCGCCTCAAGGTCGCCCTTCGAGGCAATCGGAAATCCGGCCTCGATGATGTCCACGCCCAGCGCCGCCAACTGCTTCGCCATGCGGATCTTCTCCTGCGTATTCATGGAGAAGCCCGGCGACTGTTCGCCGTCCCGCAGGGTGGTGTCGAAAATGTGTACGTGGCTCATGCCTCTACCTCCAAACTGTCCATCCAGTGCCGTTCCAACGAGTTACGCGCAAGGTGCGAATGTGCCGTTGCCCGGAATCAAGGCAATCCTCCAGGGCCGACATTGGCCCGGCGAACTGGAACCTACAGTAACGCATGGCCTGGGCTGTTTAGTCCAATTTATCTTGATTCTGTATTTTATAATTTTGCCTTATACTATCCGCTAGGGGTTCCGGCCGCCCAGTCCCCGGGTGGGGACCCCGAAGTCACTGTTTTGGCGGGTCTCGCTACGCCTGCTTCCGGAATGAGGATTCATTCTATGGATCTTGGTGAGTTGCAGGTATTCCTGACGGTTGCCAAGGAGGGTAGTTTTTCGCGTGCGGCGGAGCGCCTTTACCGCACGCAGCCCGCTGTCAGCTTGGCCATCCGGAAGCTGGAAGACTCCCTTGGGCAACCTCTCTTCGTCCGTGGCGCGCGTCCCGTCCGGCTCACGGATGCTGGCACGCTCCTCCGGGAATACGCCGAACGCTTGCTGAATCTCCGGGATGAAGTGAAAAAGGGCATCATCGAGTTGGAAGGCTTGAAGCGCGGTGAACTTTCCCTCGGCGTCAATGAAAGTTCTATTCACGCGCTTCTTCCCGCGCTCGCCAAGTTCCGCGAGGCCCACCCGGGCGTGCAGGTGCGCCTGCATCGCATGTTTTCCCGGGACATTCCCCATGAAGTCGTGAACTACAGGCTCGACCTCGGCGCTGTTTCCTTTGTTCCCCGCGACACCCAGTTGCAGGCCACCGAAATCCTGAAAGACGAGCTCACCTTTGTCGTGCCCCCCAAGCATCCCTTGGCTAAAAGACGCGAAGTGGACATCGAAGAGCTTGGCAAGGAATCATTCATCGCGCACATCGTTGACTCTCCGTTCCGCCGCCGCGTGATTGAACTTTTTGCGCGGCACCGCACCACATTGAACATGCCGATGGAAATGCCCACCATTGAGAGCATCAAGCGCTTCGTGCAGATGGGCATGGGCGTCGCGATTGTTCCGCGCATGTGCGTAAATTGGGAGGTCGAGCACGGCACGTTGAAAGAGCTCAAGATCCGTCAGCTCAATATCCCTCGCCACCTCTACATCATTTCTCGTCGCGGAGCACGTCTCCCTCACGCCGCCGCCGAGTTCATGCGCCTCCTCAAATCCGAGTAATTTCGGTCTGAGCGCGGCTTGGCGTATTGGCTTTCGGCTTGTCTCAGGATTGCAATGTCGGGGTCTGTATCTTTCAAGAGCGTCAGGAAGTCCTCGTACTTTGCGCCATATTTCGACTATTCTGTAAGCAGCGGGCGGAACGCCTCGGAGTCATATGGTCAGCGGAATTGCCAT
>DASPTY010000132.1:0-37740 GCA_035623175.1 Candidatus Limnocylindrales bacterium
CCCGCCAGCATCGCGCGGATTCCGAATTTCGCGAGTTGCCCTCGCTGTTCCGGCGCCAGCGCGCCAATTCCGCCAATCTGAATCCCAATCGAACTGAAATTCGCAAAGCCGCACAAGGCGAACGTCGCGATCGTAAACGACCGCGGATCAAGAGTCGCCTTCATCGGTCCCAGCTTCGTGAACGCCACAACTTCATTCAGCGCCATGCGCGTTCCCAACAGGTTCCCAATTATTGGGGCGTCTTTCCACGGAATTCCCACCAGCCACGCGATCGGCGCAAAGATCCAGCCGAAGAACTGCTCCAGGCTTTCCGGGAACCACCGAAAATGGTGCGTCAATAGCCACCCGTGCGCACCACCGATCAAGTGGTCCACCAGCGCCAGCAGCGCGATGAACGAAATCAGCATCGCACCCACGTTGATCGCTAGGTGCAGACCATCCGATGTTCCCCGCGAAATCGCTCCCAGAAAATTTGCCTCCTTCTCCATTTCTGGCATCTGCACTTTCCCTGCCGTCAACGGCTGCTCTGTCTCCGGCACCAGCATTTTCGCCATCAGCAACGTTCCTGGCGCCGTCATGATCACCGCCGTGAGCAGATGCTTGGCCTCAATTCCCGTCGCGATGTACGCCGCCATGATTCCGCCGGAGACGTGTGCCATCCCGCAGGTCATCACGCACATCAGTTCGGACTTCGTCAATTTGTTCAGAAATGGCCGGATGGTTAGCGGCGCCTCGGTCTGCCCCATAAAAATGCTGGCCGCGATGTCCAGCGATTCCGCTCCGCTCGCTCCCATCACCCGCGTCATCACCCACGCGAATGCCTTGATGAAAATCTGCATCACGCCGATGTGATAAAGAAAAGCGAACACCGCCGCGATGAATATGATTGTGGGCAGCACCTGAAACGCAAAGATAAATCCAAACGACGATCCTTTGACCCCCAATCCGCCAAAGACGAATTCCGATCCTTTGAACGCGAAGTCCAGTAACTGCGTGACGCGCTTTCCGATCCATTCAAACATCGCGCGCCCCGGCTCGAATTTCAGCACGAGCACGCCGAAAACGAGTTGCAAACCCAAGCCCCACAGAACCGTCTTTAGCTTGATGGCCTTCCGCGCCGTCGAAAACAGGTACGCCAGCCCGATCAACACCGCCATACCCAACAATCCCGCGAATCTTCCCATTCCGTCTTCCTCCGTCCTGCCTCGGATGTCGAACTTCAGTTCATTGTGTTCACATCCTGGAAAATTGCTCCACAGCGTTCGCTTCCTAGCCGTCAGCCCCGTAGGTGCGGAAGTAGTTAGCCCAGCCCGTCAAGGCTAAGAACCCATGGCCAAAAAGATTGGAGCGCCGTAGGCGCGCCACGCGGCGAGCAGGCTATCCACCTATAATCCTCCGAATCAGTGGCCGCCCCTTGGGTGCCTCAGTTCCAATCGCAAAGCTCGCCCCAAGCAACTCCTTCGCCTCCGCCAGTTTCGCGTCGGAATTGTATTGGATTGTCACCAATTTCTCCCCCGCCTGCATGCGGTCCCCAATCCGCTTGTGGAATTCCAAGCCCACCCCGTGATCTATCTGGTCCTCTTTCTTCTCGCGTCCGCCCCCCAGCATGGCCAACGCAATTCCCAGGTCGCGGCACGCTGTCCCCACGAGATAACCCGACCTCGGGCTCGTAATTTCCGCTTTGTTCTTCGCCACCGGCAGCAGGGAAGCATCCTCAGTCACGCGCGCATCGCCGCCCTGCAACCGGATGCATTCCCGGAAGCGTTCCAGCGCCTTGCCCGATGCAATCATTTCCTGCGCCAGGCGCCGCCCTTCTTCAACGGACTTGGTTCGCTCGCCGAGATAAAACATCCACGCCGAAAGTTCCACACTCAGTTCGCGCAAATCTTCCGGTCCCTTGCCTTTCAGCACCTCAATTGATTCGACAACTTCGTTCGCGTGCCCCGCCATCCGTCCCAGCGGCTGGTCCATGTCCGTCAGCAGCGCCACGCACTTTTTCCCCATGCGCTTCGCCGTGTCCACCATGATCTCGGCCAGCCGGATCGCATCCTCTTCTTTCTCCATGAACGCGCCCGATCCTGTCTTCACGTCCAACACCAGCGCGTCAATCCCTTCCGCCAGTTTCTTGCTCATGATTGATGCGCAAATCAGCCCGATGTTCTCCACCGTGGACGTCGCGTCGCGTAGCGCGTAAATCTTTTTGTCCGCCGGAGCGATCTCCGCGGTCTGTCCAATCAGGCTCATGCCGCACTCGCGCAGCACTCGGCGAAAATCTGCCAGCGTCAGCGCGGTATTGAATCCCGGAATCGCTTCGAGCTTATCCAGCGTTCCGCCGGTGTGTCCCAGCCCGCGCCCGCTGATCATCGGCACGGCCAGCCCGCCCGCCGCCACAATCGGCGCCAGAATCAGTGAAGTTTTATCCCCGACGCCCCCGGTTGAGTGCTTGTCCACCTTCTTTGCCCGCACTTCGGCGTGGTCCACCACCTCTCCCGAGTGCAGCATTACCTCGGTCAGCGCCCCGATTTCCGCGTAACTCAGTCCGCGCAGCCACACGGCCATCAGCCATGCCGCCATCTGGTAGTCCGGAATGTCTCCCTTGGTGTAGCTGTTGACCACGTAGGCGATTTCTTCGCGGGTATGTTCCCCGGAGTCCCTCTTTTTTCGGATGAGGTCGACGGCGCGCATGCGTTTGGAAATCGAGAGTGAGCCTAACATCCGCTGTCACACCCGTCAACGAAACCCGCGCTTGTAGCGTCGGCTTCAGCCTGCGTCTTTCTCTCCGCGGCTTCGACGTATGCTTTTAAAGGTTGACCGTTACGCTCCTTTGACATCCTCAGCTAACTGCAAAGACAGGCCGACCCTTCATCCACGATCCGCCTCACTAGCGCCGTAGGTGCGGCAGAGGTTAGCCCAGCCCGTCAGGGCTGGGGGGCCGGAATAAAGAATGCCCAGCACTGTAGGTGCGGCACATTTGCGCGTAAGCTTGCTGAATTTGTCCGCCTGTTATATTTTCGCGGGTTGCCTCTTCCACGGGAGCGAGCATGTCCAGGCCACCTCGCATTGCAGTCGTCGGCAGCGCCAATACCGATCTCACCACATTCAGCGACTCTTTTCCCCGTCCCGGCGAGACCATCTTCGGCAAAAGTTTCGACCTCGGCTTTGGCGGTAAGGGTGCGAACCAGGCCGTCGCCGCGCGCCTCTGTGGCGCCGACGTCATCATGGTCGCCAAGGTCGGCAACGATCTCTTCGGCGATGCCACGGTAAAGAACTTCGCTTCCTTCGGCATTGACACGGCGCACGTCCGCATTGTCAACGGCGTCTCCAGCGGCGTCGCTCCTATCTTCGTCGAGCCCAACGGCCAGAATCGCATCATCGTTGTGAAAGGCGCGAATGACACGCTGGAGCCCGCCGACGTGGATGCAGCCGCCGACGCGCTCCGCGGCGTCAGCACCATCGTCCTGCAATTTGAGATCCCGCTCGAAACCGTCTACTACACGGTTCAATTCGCCCGCAAACACAACATCCACTGCATCGTGAATCCCGCTCCTGCCTTGCCGGCCAATCTCGCCGAGCTGGCCGCAGCCGAGTACTTCATCCCCAACGAAACGGAAGCGGAAGCCATCACCGGCATTTCCGTGCATTCTGCCGACGAAGCCAAAAAATGTGCCGCCGCGCTCCTTCAAAAGGGTTTCCGCAAAGTTATTCTCACGCTTGGCGCTCGCGGCTCCCTCCTCGCCACCGCCGAAGGCTTCGAAGTTATTCCTCCATTTTCCGTTACGCCGAAGGACACCACCGGCGCCGGCGACGCCTTCATCGGCAGCTTCGCGGTCTTCCTCGCCGAAGGGCTTCCCGAGAAAGAAGCATTGTCGCGCGCAAATCTTTATGCCGCTCTCTCGACCCAGCGCGTGGGTACGCAAAAGTCCTTTCCCAAGCGCGCCGAATTTGAAATGGAATGGAGCCGCCGTGCCGGCAAATCGTAGCGAGCTTCGACAAGTTTCGCAGCTTGCCGCAAGAATCCCATCATGTCATTCCGAGGGCGGTTCTTGCCCGAGGAATCCGCTTTTTCTTTCCTTCTCTTCGGAGGTAAAGGAGCCGCCATGTTCGTTCTGCACAGTTACCCCTGGGCCGTCGTCTTCTGTGTCATCACCATGTTCTGCTGGGGTTCCTGGGCCAACACCCAGAAACTCGCGCGCAAAGACTGGCGCTTTGAACTCTTCTACTGGGACTACACCCTCGGCGTCCTTCTCCTGACGCTCATCCTCGGCTTCACCCTCGGCAGCCACGGCTCCGCCGGCCGCCCGTTCCTCGCTGATCTGGGGCAGCACTCTCATTCCAGCGTTCATTCCGCGCTCCTCGGCGGCGTGATTTTCAACCTCGCCAACATTCTTCTTGTCGCTGCCATAGACATTGCCGGCATGTCCGTCGCCTTCCCCGTGGGCATTGGCATCGCGCTGGTTCTCGGCGTGGTTCTGAATTACGTCGCTAATCCCGTCGGCAACGCCACTCTTCTCTTCGCAGGCGTCCTGCTTGTCGCGTTGGCGATCATTCTCGACGCTGTCGCCTATCGCAGAATTCCCGGCAGCTCTGCCGGCGTCACCACCAAGGGACTCGTTCTTTCCGTTGCGGCCGGCGTCCTTATGGGATTCTTTTACCGCTTCGTTGCGGCCTCCATGTATCCCGACTTCACGCACCCCGAGCGGGGAAAGTTCGGGCCATACGCGGCGGTTTTTGTTTTTGCTCTAGGCATTTTCCTCAGCAATTTCATCATCAACACCATTCTCATGAAGAAGCCCTTTGTGGGCTCGCCCGTCACTTTCGCGGACTACTTCAAAGGCGGCCTGGGCACGCATCTCACGGGCATCTTGGGCGGTCTCATTTGGGGCGTAGGCATGTCCTTCAGCATCATCGCTTCCGGCCGCGCCGGCTTCGCCATTTCTTACGGCCTCGGCCAGGGTGCCACCATGGTCGCCGCCTTCTGGGGCGTTTTCATCTGGAAGGAATTTCGTACCGCGCCCGCAGGCACATCCAAACTGATTGCCGCGATGTTCGGATGTTTCTTGCTTGGCCTTGCGCTCATTATTGTCGCCCGCATGTCGTAGTGGGGGCTCCGTCATCGTGGCACAGGCTTCAGCCTGTGCTCTTCTCTTGTGTAATTCCTCGCCTCGGTCTCCACGTGAAACCGTTTCACGCTACAATTGCTCGTCTTTTCGGAGGCAGCCTTGCCACAAACGACGCTGCGCTGGCCAAAACCGATCGGCAGTCCCGTCCTCGACAGCGTCCGTTACGCGATCGAATCCTCGCGCGACGTCCAGACGCACTACGACAAAATCGTCGAAGTCGCCTCCTGGATGGCCTATGAAGAACTCCCTTTGCCGGACTTTGCTCTGCCTTTCGGCGTCGGCCAGGGCGACCCGAACGATGCCGTTGACTTCATCCTGGTCGCCGACTCCATTGACACCGCTTTCACCGATTTCACCCGCCACGAAAAATTCCAGGTGGATTACGCCGGAGAGCACTGGTCTGATTCCGACGCTGAATTCGCCTGCATCAAGCGCGCCCTCGACCACGGCGTCCCCTTTCTCGACGGCAATTTCCTTGCCCGCGTCACCCGCTCCGAGCTCAACAATGTTTTCGCGGGCAACATCGAAATGCCTATGCTCGAGGAAAAGCTCGAAGTTCTCCATCAAGTGGGCAAAGTCCTCGCGCAAAAGTACGGCGGCCGTTTCCACAATTTCGTAAAATCTTGTTCCCCGAAGCTCTACGACCACGGCAACGGCCTCATCGACCGCCTGGTCGCGGAATTTCCCCGCTTCAATGACATCAGCCTCGTGGACGGCCGCGAAATCAAGTTCTACAAACTCGCTCAGCTCGGCGTTTGGATGCTCTATGCGACCCTGCATCGTTCCGGCAAATTCCGCCTCGACGATCCTCAGAAGATGACCGCCTTCGCCGATTACATCGTCCCGGTTGCTCTGCGTCTGCATGGCATCACCAGCCATTCCGAGCGCCTTGAGAAAGCCATCAACGCCCACCAGCTCATTCCCCGAGATTTTCGCTGGGAAATTGAGATTCGCGCGCACTGCATTTACGCCACGGCGCTGCTCACCGAAGAAATCAACAAGCTCCGCCCCGCGGACCTCCAGGTCATCATTCCTCAAATTGATGCGCGCTTCTGGACGCATTTCCACACCACGACTTGGCCGCATCACTTGACTCAAACCATCATGTATTAGAAGGTTGCTGAAATACCCCGAAATCGTCATTCCGAACGAAGTCTGCGAAGTGAGGAATCCCTCTTCTCGCGGCCTTTGAAAGAACAGGGATTCCTCGCTACGCTCGGAATGACAATTAGATGGTTCTTTGGCAATCATTTAGGTTTTGCAGTGGGAGACGCAAAGGGGAGGTTTTTCTCTATGAACTGGCTCTACCGACTCTGCATCGTCGCCGCGTTTTGCTTCGCGCTCGCCTCGGCCGCAGACGCTCAAGGAAAACGCAAAGTCATCATTGATCAGGACGCTGCCGGCCCGGGCGGCACCGACATGCAATCCATCCTCGCGCTCATCAATTCTCCCGACACCGAAGTCCTTGGCATCACCGTTCTCACTGGCGATGCCTGGCGCGATGAAGAAGTCCAGCACACGCTTCGCCTTATGGAAATTATCGGCCGACGCGACATCCCCATCGTACCGGGCGCCGCGTTCCCTCTCGTCAGCAGCAAGGAATACATCGAAAAGTGGGAAACCCTCTACGGCAAGCTCGTCTACAAAGGCGCGTGGAATTTCGCCAAGGGACACGCCGTCCATGGCCCGTACGAGATTCCGCCGATGCCCGAAGGAAATCCCACAATCAAAGCGTCAACCGAGGACGCCGCTCATTTTCTCGTGCGCATGGTGCGTCAGTATCCGCACGAAGTCACCATCTACGCCGCCGGGCCGATGACCGATCTCGCCCTCGCCATCGCTCTCGATCCGCATTTTCCCGAACTCAGCAAGGAACTCATCCTCATGGCCGGAAGCATCAATCCCCAGACCGACGATCCCGAATTCACTCTTTCTCCCACCCACGAATTCAATTTCTGGATGGATCCCGAAGCTTCCCACACCGTTCTGCATGCGCGTTGGCCGCGCGTCGTCCTGACCACCGTTGACATCTCCGTAAAAACGCGTATGGAAAAAGATCTGATCGAGCAAATCCGCAAAAGCCCGACTCCGGCCGCACAATATGTCGCCAAATATGCGGAAGCGAATTTTCTCTGGGATGAACTCGCCGCTGTCGCTTGGCTCGATCCCTCGATCATCACGAAATGGAAAAAGCTATATGTGGACGTTGATATTGATCACGGCGCAGGCTACGGCAACACGCTGATCTGGCCCGCCGGCAGGCAGCCCGGCCTCGGCGAAGTCCTCGTCGAAGTTCAGGACGACCTCGACAAACCCAAATTCTACAGAGATTACGTCGACCTCTTGACCCGCCCCACTCCCGGCGCTACTAACGCCAGCGGGAACTAGTGTGACCGCACGTCGAAGAACCGAGCCTTCTCAGAAGCTCTGTCATCCTGAGGCTATCCGACGAGGATAGCCGAAGGATCTCCACCCATCGCTGGCAATGAGCTTGATGCCTTTGCGGGCTTCCTCTAATATCCCTGTGGCACCGCCGCCTCGAACTGAATCGCCGGCAACCCCAACCTTTTCCGCGCCTCATCCAACATTCCCGCCGTGCGCGTCGCGCCGCAGCGTGTAACTCCAATCGCCCTCACCCGCAACAACGCGTCCAGGTCGCGAATCCCACCGGCAGCCTTTACCTGCACATGTCTCGGCGAATGCTTCCGCATCAAAACCAAATCCGCATCCGTTGCCCCCGACGACGCGTACCCCGTCGAAGTCTTCACCCAATCCGCGCGCAACTCCCCGCAAATCTCGCACAGCCGGATCTTCTGCTCATCCTTCAAGTACGCATTCTCGAAAATGACCTTCAACTTCCG
Organism: Candidatus Limnocylindrales bacterium; assembly: GCA_035623175.1. Taxonomy (GTDB): domain Bacteria; phylum Acidobacteriota; class Terriglobia; order Acidiferrales; family UBA7541; genus Acidiferrum. The sequence continues at coordinate 7,982 of DASPTY010000132.1, forward strand.
TCCCCCGGTGTGCGTCGCCTCCACCACCGCGCGAATCTCCTCTTTCACGTAACTCCAATCCCCGCTCAGCACTTTGCTGACGTTCACCACCATGTCCAGTTCTTCGCCGCCATCCGCCAGCGCCTGTCGCGCCTCCGCCAGCTTTATCGCCGTCGTGTGGCCTCCGTGCGGAAACCCAATCGTCGTGCTTGCGCGCACCTGGCTCCCGCGCAGCCGCTCTGCGCAATGCTTCAGCGCGTACGGCATGATGCACACGCTCGCCACGTCGTACGCCAGCGCTAGCGCAATGCCGCGCTCCAACTCGTCCCAGCGCAGCGTTGGATTCAGCAGCGAATGGTCAATCATCTTCGCTACGTCGGAATACGAATAGTCCAAAGGCATAACTCTCGCTCCTGTCCGCAAAGTCCTCGAAATCTTCCAGCCTGTGTAGCGGCCGCTTTCCGAAGCGCGCATGACTCTTCCTGCAGCGGCCAATCTCTGGATCGGTCATCCGCTTCGTCTTCCCAAGCCTATCACTTTGCCGCCATCTCTCCGCATCGCGCGACCCTCGCGCACCCTCAATCCCAGTGATATGCTCTTCCTCTGCCGCGTAGGGCCCTTGCCCCGGAGCACTCACTTAATGTCAGGCAAAATTAAGCCGCGTCTCGAGATCACCGACCGCCACGGCAATCCTCTCGTCGAAGCCCAGGGTTTAGTCCCGCATGGCGGCATCGCCACGCTTCATGGCCGCCCTCTCGCGCCCAATCGTGGCACTTCCCTCAATCTCGACTGGATCGAAAACGTTCGCGTCAACACCAGTGCCGTTGAGCGTCGCGCCGCCACGCTCGGCACCCGCCGTACAGTGAAAAAAGACTGGCAGATCGCCTGGCTTCTCCGCGCTATCACCTGCATGGACCTCACCACGCTCTCCGGCGATGACACCGATGAGCGCGTCAGGAGGCTTTGCGCCAAGGCCCGCCGGCCCATCCAACACGAAATCGTCGAAAAACTTGGCATCGAGGAGCTTTGCATTCAGGTCGGTGCCGTGTGTGTCTATCACCAGTTTGTGGAAACCGCGCGCCGCGCCCTCGAAGGCTCCGGCATCCCCGTGGCCGCCGTCTCCACGGGTTTTCCTGCTGGCCTCAATCCCTTCGAAGAGCGCCTCGCGGAAATCCGCCGTTCCGTCGAAGCCGGCGCGCAGGAAATTGATATCGTGATTACACGCGCCCACGTTTTCGGTGCTGATTGGCAGCGCCTCTACGCCGAAATCGTGGCTTTCAAGGACGCCTGCGGCCCCGCGCACCTGAAAGTGATTCTCGGCACCGGCGATCTGCTGACCTTGCGCAACGTCGCCCGCGCCAGTCTCGTCGCCATGATGGCTGGAGCTGACTTCATAAAAACTTCGACCGGAAAAGAAAGCGTGAACGCTACGCTTCCCGTGGGTCTCGTGATGACTCGCGCCATCCGCGAATATGCCGAAGAAACCGGCATGGCCGTCGGCTTCAAGCCTGCCGGCGGCATTCGCACCGCCAAGCAATCCATCGAGTGGCTTTCGCTGATGAAAGAGGAGCTGGGCGACAGTTGGCTCTCGTCCCATCTTTTCCGCATCGGTGCCAGCGGCATGCTTGGGGACATCGAGCGCCAACTGGAATTCCACGCGACCGGTCGTTACTCGGCGGAGTATCGCCACCCACTCGCGTGAAAGGAAGAAGGCTGGTCTCTGTTCGAACGATCTTCCGGGTTGTCATTCCGATCCCGCGAAGCGGGAGAGAAATCTGCTTTTCTATTTGCTCAGGCAGGACGGCTTGTTTGTAGCGATTGATAGCAGGACGGACCGATTTTTGTACGAAAAACGGAGGAACCATGCCGCGAAAACCCAGCACTGCCGATGCTCAACTCATACTTCAGCTCTATGACCTTCGGCGCGAGTCCGAATTGCGCAAGGCCCGGAACTGGTGGCTGTGGGAGTTTTGGCCCCGCAACGCTGACGACTTCATGAAAGTGGCCACAGCCTCCGGCACCCAGGAAAACAACTGGCTGCGCCAGGTCGGAGGTTATTGGGGGATTGCCGTTTCTTTTGTCGAGCAGGGAGTCTTGAACGAGGCCTTGTTCCTTCGTCCGTCCTTCAGCGGCGAAATGTTTGTGATGTTTGGAAAGGTCTATCCCTTTCTGAAGGAGCTTCGCGAAAAGCTTGGCGATCCCGAGGTGTTGCTCGACGTCGAAAAGGTCATCATGCGTACCAAGTGGGGCCGCGATCGCCTCAAGTTCATCTTGAAACGCATCGAGACGTGGCGCGAGAAAATGACTGCCAAAGCCTGACAGTTTCGGGAGCATTTTGTAGCATAGGCTTTAGCCTGTATAGCATTCATACGCTAAAGGTCTTGGCACGTCGGGATTGAGACAACCCATGAGCGTCATCGAAAAATTCAGAACCATGGAGTACGGGCCGGCGCCCGAAGATCCAAAAGAGTCCTTGCACTGGCTCGACCTTCACAATCGCCGCTTCGCCCACTTCATCGCCGGCGAGTGGAAAGCTCCATCCGAAGGCAAGTATTTCGAGACCTTCGATCCCTCTACAGGCGACAAAATCGCCGAAGTCGCGCAAGGCAGTGCCGCCGATATTGATGCCGCCGTGAAAGCCGCTCGCGCTGCTCTCAAAGGTTGGCAGGCTCTGACTCCTCATTCCCGCGCGAAATTTCTTTATGCTCTCGCCCGCCAGGTGCAAAAGCATTCCCGCCGCCTCGCCGTCCTCGAAACCATTGACAACGGCAAGCCCATCCGCGAAAGCCGCGACATTGACATCCCTCTCGTCGCTCGTCATTTCTACTATCACGCCGGCTGGGCGCAGCTGCTCGACCAAGAATTTCCCGGCTATCAGACTTGCGGCGTCGTGGGCCAGATCATTCCCTGGAATTTCCCGCTCCTCATGCTCGCCTGGAAGATTGCTCCCGCATTGGCTACCGGAAATACCGTCGTCCTGAAGCCCGCGGAATACACTCCGCTCACCGCACTCGCCTTTGCTGAAATCTGCAATGAAGTCGGATTGCCTAAGGGCGTCGTCAACATCGTCACCGGTGACGGCTCGACCGGCGAAGCGCTCACCAAGCATCCCGGCGTGGACAAAATTGCTTTCACCGGTTCCACCGAAGTCGGCCGCGCCATTCGCCGCGCCACCGCCTCTTCCCACAAAAAGCTCTCCCTCGAACTCGGCGGCAAGTCGCCTTTCATCATTTTCGAGGATGCCGATCTCGACGGCGCAGTGGAAGGCCTAGTGGACGCCATTTGGTTCAATCAGGGCCAGGTCTGTTGTGCAGGTTCCCGCCTGCTCATGCAGGAGAGCATCGCCGAAAAACTCACCAAAAAGTTACAAGCCCGGATGAGCACCTTGCGCGTGGGCGCCCCTCTCGACAAAGCCATTGACATCGGCGCCATCGTTGCCCGCGTCCAACTCGAGCGCATTGATCGCCTCGTGAAACAAGGCGTCGCCGAAGGCGCCACCTGCTGGCAGCCCGATGTTGTCCTGCCTTCCCGTGGTCTTTTCTACAAGCCCACGCTTCTCAGCAACGTGCAGCCCGCGTCCATCGTCGCGCAGCAGGAAATCTTCGGCCCCGTTCTCGCCGCCATGACCTTCCGCACGCCCAAGGAAGCCGTCGAGCTCGCCAACAACACCGTCTACGGCCTCGCCGCCAGCGTCTGGAGCGAAAGCGTGAACGTCGCCCTGCACGTTGCGGCCCAGCTCAAGGCCGGAGTCGTCTGGGTGAACAGCACGAATCTCTTCGACGCCGCCTGCGGATTCGGCGGGTACCGCGAGAGCGGCTTCGGCCGCGAAGGCGGCCGCGAGGGCCTGCGCGAATATCTCGAACCGGCGTGGTTCCGCAAAGCTCCACCCCTCCGCGCAAAGTCCGCGAAGCGTCCCGATCAAGCCGAAGTCGCGAACCCCACCATCGATCGCACCGTCAAGCTCTTTATCGGCGGCAAACAAGCCCGCCCGGATTCCGGCTACAGCCTGGAAATTCGCGGCAAAAATGGCAAACTGCTCGGCGAATCGCCTCTCGGCAATCGCAAGGACGTCCGCAACGCCGTCGAAGCCGCGCGCAAAGCGGAATCCTGGAGCAAAGCCACCGCCCACAATCGCGCCCAGGTCCTTTATTACATTGCCGAAAATCTTTCCCAGCGGTCCGGCGAAATCTCCTCGCGTCTCGCCGCCGCTGTCGGCAAGAAGCAAGCTGCGCAGGAAATGAAGCTCAGCATCGAGCGCTTGTTTTCCTACGCTGCCTGGACCGACAAATTCGACGGCGCCGTCCACAACCCTCCGTTCCGCAACATTTCCATCGCGATGAATGAGCCGCTCGGCACCGTCGGCGTGATTTGTCCGGCGCAAACTCCGCTGCTGGGCTTCTTCTCGCTCGTGCTCCCGCTGATTGCCGCGGGCAACTCCGTTGTGGCCGTTCCCTCGGAAACGTATCCGCTGATTGCCGGCGATCTGTACCAAGTCTTTGAGACCAGCGATTTGCCCGGCGTCGTCGTCAACATCGTCACCGGCCGCGCCTCAGAATTATTGAAAGTGCTCGCGGAACACGACGACCTGGACGCCGTCTGGTGCTATGGCGACGCGGAAATGTGCGCAACCGCGAAAGCGCTTTCCGTTGGAAATCTCAAACAGGTCTGGACCAACGAGGGCCGCGAGATCGATTTCTTCCATAAAGCGCAGGGCGAAGGTCCCTGGTATCTCGAGCACGCCTATCAAGTGAAGAACATCTGGGTCCCCTACGGCGAGTAATCTCGGACCTCTTGTGAGTCCCGCCTAATCGGATTCCCCCCGATACCCGAGTGCCTGAGACTCGTCATTCCGACCGCAGGGACGGCGCCTTTTGCCGGCCCGGAGCGGAGGAATCCCTCTTCAAATCAGCCTTTAAGCAGTTGTTCAGGAAACGAGCAATCGCGGACAACAAATTCCGGAGCTATCTTCAGCTTGAAGCTGAAAAACGAAAGGGGGCGGCAGCAGCCACCCCCTTCGAGTTCAAGTTGTCCGGGATGCCAGGCTCTGCATCCATCCGCAAACGAGCGTTCTCCACGCCTCACGGCGCGTTCAGGAAGATTACAAACTCCGGTGCTTCTCCACCCGACCCTACAGTTGCAGGTGTCTTCGGAGTCAACGCCCCACCCGATCCAATCGAGAATAGCGAGATCGTTCCCGGAGAATCGAAGTTATTGGCCGTGGCCAGCAACGCGCCTGTCGGATCGATGGCCATGTTGAAGAACGGGAAATCGCCCGTGGGTTGTGCAGTTCCGATGGCCGAGCCGACCGAGCCATCCGCACTGTTGATGTTGAACGCATACACTTGGCCCGCGCCGCCCGAACCAGCATCTAACGCGTACAAGTGCGTCCCGGAGGGATCGACCACAACGTTGGAAATGCTGCTCGCTCCGCTGATTGCGCTCGTCGTGACCGGCGTCCCCATCGCGCCTCCCGCTCCGATTGGAATCATCGTGATGGTGTTGTCTCCGGAGTTCGCGACGTACAGGTGCTTCCCGGAAGGATCCAACGCCTCAAACTGCGGTGTGCTGCCTGTAGCAGCCGTCGCCGTCGGAAGCGCCGTCAGCACCCCTGTCGTCTGGTTAATGCTGAAGCCACTCACCGTGTTGCCGTTTCCGTTGGTGACATAGAGGTATTTCCCGGTTGGATCAATCACGATGCATTGTGGGCTGTTCAACGTGGCAAAGTTGAACGGTGCGCCGGTCATCAATGTCAGCGAACCGTCCGTCGAGCTAATCGTGAAGCCGTAGATCGTGGTCGTTCCCGAATCTGTCACATACAAGAACCGCCCGTACGGATCTACTGCCATGTAATTGAAATTGCCGGAACCTGCCGGTGCCGGACCGATCCCCGAGGAGTTAGGAACGCCGTTCGCCCCCATGTCAGACACATACACGTCGCTGCCTGTGGATATGTTGTATAGGTAGTTGTTTGACGGGTGCAAGACGATCTGTGCGGGGGCGCCCGCAGCAGCGGTTTGTGGGGAAGTGAACGGCGTGGCCGAGGTCACGTCCACCGCGAACCACGTCACGTTGTCTCCGCCGACGATGCCTCCGCCGCCGTTGGCAACATACGCATAGTGCGCCTTCCCGGTCACAACCGTGATGCTCGTGATCACGGCGAAGCTCCCTTCACTCGCCGCGATGCTCGCCGTCCCGGCAGCAAGTCCCACCGCCAGCCCATTCTCGTTATTCTTCGGAATCGAGTTGGGGTCTGTCACTATCTCGACGCTGTTTGCGGGATTCGCGGAACTCACCCCCCACGTCACCGGGTGCGCCGGCATGTGCAACGTTCCGTCACTGTATTGCTCTTGGGCAAGGTACGTCAGCTCATTCCCCACGGCAATCGTCTGGCTGCTGGGCGTCACGACAAGTGCGACCGGGACCGCACCGGTCACCGTCAGCGTAGTGCTCCCACTCACCCCGGGAAGTGCTGCAGTAATTAATGATGTGCCCGCTGTGAGACCCGTGGCTAGGCCGCCGCTCGAGATGGTCGCAACCGACGTTGTGCCCGAGCTCCAAGCTACTTGGTTGGTGACGTCGATCGACCCCGGCATCCCTGTGGCCGTGAATTGCTGCGTCATGCCCGCCCCGATGCTCGGATTGCTTGGAGTCACCGTGATGGAGGTGAACGCATTCACCGTCAGCGTGGCCGTGGCGGGCGCTATTCCCCCCGCCGTCGCCGTGATGGTCGTGGTGCCCCCGCCCACGCCCGTCGCAAGGCCTCCCGGCCCTATCACCGCTACGGACGTGTTCGAAGAGGTCCATTGCACCTGGCCTGTGCCGTCCTTGATCGACCCATCGCTGTAGTAAAGACTTGCCGCGTATTGTTCCGTCGTTCCGGCATTAATCGTCGCGGATGCGGGACTGACCGTGACGTACCGCAAAATCGGCGCGCAATTGCACGCTGCCAGATACACGACGCACGCCAGCGACACCCCCGCCAGCGCGATTGCACTCAAATTTCTTTTCATGACGCCTCCTCAGCGAAGGAAAAAGGAAAAGCTCATCTGCTCAGAGGCGAATCTCGAACGACGCTGCAATTCTGCTGGGTGGGCGGCGAGATACACCAGTGGGTGAGGTTCCACACCCGTCCCCGGTCGCTGGATTCCCAAGCTGCCTCTGTACGGCGCAACGATACTTGAATCTGGATGATTCAGAAAAGTATCTACGCGGCTATCTGTTATTCATTAATAAATAGAAAGAAACGAAACTCGGTGGGCTTCGCATGAATCTTCCTCTGCACGATTCCGCGAGCCGGACGGCGGCTGCCTGTCTCTTATCACTCGCGGCAACTCCTGCCTCTTGTCGCTGGCCCTCCTCGCGGGAAGATGCGAACATACCCCCTGCCATTTTCGAGGTTTCCATCATGTCCAGACCTGTGACCGCGGAAGATCGCCGCCTCGAAGAATCCAGGCTTCGCAAAAAGCACTGGAAACGCTGGGGACCTTTCCTTTCCGAGCGCCAATGGGGCACGGTCCGCGAGGATTACGGCGCGGAAGGCGCTGCTTGGGAGTATTTCCCCTTTGAGCATGCCCACGCCCGCGCTTACCGCTGGGGCGAGGATGGCATCGGCGGCATCAGCGATCGTCACCAGATGATTTGCTTTGCCCTGGCTCTTTGGAACGGCCGCGATCCTATCCTCAAAGAACGCCTCTACGGCTTGACCGGCAATCAGGGCAATCACGGCGAGGACGTCAAAGAGCATTATTTCTATCTCGATTCCACGCCCACTCACAGTTACATGCGCATGTTGTACAAATACCCTCAAACAGAATTCCCGTACCGCTGGCTCCTCGATGAAAATCAGAAACGCGACCGCACCCAACCGGAATTCGAGCTCATGGATACCGGCGCGTTCGCTCAGAATCGCTACTTCGACGTTTTCCTCGAGTACGCCAAAGCCGATTACGAAGACATCCTCATTAGGATTGCCGCCGTGAACCGCGGCCCAGATCCCGCGGATCTCCATCTCCTTCCCACCTTGTGGTTTCGCAATACGTGGTCTTGGGGCAAAGACCTGCGCCGTCCTACCGTGCGCAAAGCTCCAGCGACGCCGGGAGCCGTCTGCGCGGAAATCGAGCACTGGGAATACGGCAAGCGCTGGCTCCTCTGCGCCGGGTCGCCCGAAGTCCTTTTCACCGAGAACGAAACCAATTACGTCAAACTCTTTAACTTTCGCGACCGCGTTCCCTACACCAAAGACGCTTTTCACGAATACGTCATTCACGCCAACAAAGAAGCCGTCAATCCGTCAGCCTCCGGCACAAAAATGGCCGCGCATTATCCCCTGCACCTTGCGCCTGGCGAAACCGCAATCCTCAAGCTCCGTCTCACGGACATGGATCCTCTCGGAAGCTTGGACCAGGATTCACAGTTGGATGGCACTCCCGCTGCCCCCGGTGAGCACGAACGCGCCTCAGGCATTCCCCCCACGAACGACTTCGACGCCGGTTTTTCTGCCGTCTTCGATCAGCGCATGAAGGAAGCCGACGAATTCTACGATTCCCGCATTCCCAAGCATCTCTCTCCGGACGCGCGCATGGTCATGCGCCAAGCGTACGCAGGAATGCTCTGGTCCAAGCAGTTCTATCACTACGACGTCCACACTTGGCTCGAAGGCGATCCCGCCGGCCCTCCGCCTCCCGAATCGCGCTGGCAAGGCCGCAACAAGGATTGGACTCATCTTTACAATGACGACGTCCTCTCCATGCCCGACAAGTGGGAGTATCCATGGTTCGCCGCGTGGGACCTTGCCTTTCACTGCATTCCCCTCGCGATCGTTGATCCCGATTTCGCCAAAGAGCAGCTCGTTCTACTTCTCCGCGAATGGTACATGCATCCCAACGGCCAGCTCCCCGCCTATGAGTGGGCTTTTGGCGACGTGAATCCTCCCGTGCACGCCTGGGCCGCCTGGCGCATCTACAAAATCGAGCGGCGCATGCGCGGCGTCGCCGACCGAGCTTTCCTCGAAAAGATTTTTCACAAGCTCTTGCTCAACTTCACCTGGTGGGTCAATCGCAAAGACCCCGACGGCCACAACATCTTCCAAGGCGGCTTTCTCGGCCTCGATAACATCGGAGTCTTCGACCGCTCCGCTCCGTTGCCGACGGGCGGCCACCTGGAGCAATCCGACGGCACGAGTTGGATGGGCATGTACTGCCTGAACATGCTGGCTATCGCGCTGGAATTAGCCAAAGACGATCTGGCATACGAAGACGTGGCCAGCAAGTTCTTCGAGCATTTCGTCCATATCGCGCATGCCATGAACGACATCGGCGCCGATGGCAGGTCGCTCTGGGATGACGAGGACGGCTTCTACTACGATCTCCTCCACCTGCCCAATGGCGACGATCATTTCCTGAAAATTCGCTCCATGGTCGGCCTCATTCCTCTCTTCGCGGTGGAGACTCTCGAGCCGGAAATCATCGACCGCCTTCCCGGCTTCAAGCGACGCATGCAGTGGTTCATTGACAACCATCCCGACGTCCCCGAACACATCGAAATGACCCAACGTTCGGCCCGCGGTGTCCGCCGCCTGATGTCTCTGGCAAACCGCAAGCAGCTCAAGCGCATTCTCCGCCGCATGCTCGACGAAACTGAATTCCTCTCTCCCTTCGGCGTGCGTGCTCTTTCTCGCTGTCATCTCGACCATCCCTACGAGGTCCAGCTCAACAACCACGTCAGCCGCGTGGATTACGAGCCCGCCGAATCTTCCACTGGAGTTTTTGGTGGCAACTCCAATTGGCGCGGCCCCGTGTGGTTCCCCGTGAACTACCTCCTCATCGAATCGCTCCAGAAATTTCATTACTACTACGGCGAAGATTTCAAGATTGAGTGCCCCACCCACTCGAAAAAAGAAGTGGATTTATGGCAAGTCTCCGCGGAACTTTCTCGCCGCCTTACGCACTTGTTCTTGCGCGACAAAAATGGCCGCCGACCCTTTGCGGGGAAAAACGAGCTATTCAACTCCGATCCGCATTGGCGCGACCTCATTTTGTTTTACGAGTACTTTCACGGGGACACTGGCGCAGGTCTCGGCGCCAGCCATCAAACCGGCTGGACCGGTCTTGTTGCCAAGCTTCTCGAACAAAGCGGAGAATGATCTGTGTCTCTTCTCGCCGAAATCCAATTCGGAAGGGAAGTTTGCGGCGACCTGGAAATCGCCGAGTCCCGCGAGTGGCTGGTCACCAACGGCTTGGGCGGCTACGCCAGCGGAACGGTCGCGGGCACGGCCACGCGCCGCTATCACGGATTGCTGGTTGCCGCGCTTCAGCCGCCCGTCAAACGCACCGTGCTCGTCAACGGCATGGATGAAAGCGTCCGTTATCTTGGCACCATGTATTCTCTCGCGACCAATCGTTGGCTGAGCGGTTTTGTTTCCCCCAAAGGATATCTGCAGATCGAGAGCTTTCACCTTGAGGGTTCCAAACCTGTCTGGCGCTACGCTTTCGCCGATGCGCTCATTGAAAAACGCATCTGGATGAAGCAGGGAGAGAACACCACTTACGTTCAGTTCAGCCTGCTGCGCGGCCGCGAGTCGGTCGAACTCGATGGCAAAATCCTGGTCAACTACCGCGACTTCCACCACACTACGCACGCGCAGGAATGGCAGACGCACATTGAGCCGGTGCAGGACGGCCTGCGCGTTCAACTCTTCGAGCGCGCCACTCCTTTCTTTTTGAAGTGCGCCGCAGCGGCATGGACGCCTCAGAACGAGTGGTACCGCGACTACTTCCTGCCCGAAGAGCGCCGCCGTGGCCTCGACGATCACGAAGATCGCCTCTTCGCCGCTCACTTTCATTGTCAGATTCAGGTCGGCGGCAGCGTCACGATCGTCCTTTCAACCCACGAACACGCCACGCTCGATGGCGATCAGGAGCGCGCCCAGCAATCCAACCACGAGATGCAACTCTTCCAAGCCTGGCAAACTCGCCGCAGCCAGACCTGTGCCTCCTCTGCCGAAGACGAGCCCGGCTGGCTGTGGCAACTCGTCCTCGCTTCGGACCAGTTCCTTGCCCGCCGCATTCTCTCGGATCAGTCCACCGCCTGGACCGTCCTGGCCGGCTATCCTTGGTTCAACGATTGGGGCCGCGACACCTTAATAGCTCTTCCGGGGCTAACTCTCTGCCTCGGCCGTCCCGAAATTGCTGCCAGCATTCTCCGTTGCTTCGCGCAGCACATATGGGACGGCTTGCTGCCCAACGACTTTCCCGATGCTGGATGCACGCCAAATTACAACACCGCGGACGCTACCCTCTGGTTTTTTGAAGCTGTACGTCAGTATTTTGATTCGACCCGGGATTTCAGCCTGCTTCTGGAACTGTTCCCGGTTCTCACGGGCATCATCAACGCGCATGTCCACGGCACGCACTACAACATCAAAGTGGATCCCGCGGACGCTTTGCTCTCCGCCGGAACTCCGAACGTGCAGCTCACCTGGATGGACGCGAAGGTCGGCGACTGGGTCGTCACTCCACGCACCGGCAAGCCCGTCGAGATCAACGCGCTCTGGATCAACGCGCTTCACACCATGGCGCAGTTTGCGCGCATCCTGATCCGCCCGGCGGAAGGCTACCTGCGTTTGGAAGAGAAAGCTGCGCAAAATTTCCAGAAATTCTGGAACGACGACCGCAATTGCTGCTACGACGTCATCGACACTCCCACAGGCGAAAAAGATTCCTCGCTCCGGCCCAACCAGATTTTTGCCGTTTCTCTTCCCGTCAGTCCGCTCTCGCCTCAACAACAAAAGGCCGTCGTCGACATCGTTGCGCAACAACTCCTGACCTCCCACGGCTTGCGCAGCCTGAGTCCCCTCGAACCTGGCTACAAGGGGGAATACACCGGCGGCCCGCGCGAGCGCGATTCCGCCTACCATCAAGGAACCGTCTGGGGCTGGCTGCTCGGTCCCTTCGCCCTTGCCCACTATCGCGTCTATCAGGATGCGGCGCAGGCCCAGAGTTTCCTCGAGCCTCTCGGCCGGACTGTCTCCACCGGCGGCCTCGGCACTCTGGGCGAAATTTTTGGCGGCGATCCGCCATTTCCTCCCGCAGGCTGTATCGCTCAGGCCTGGACCGTCGCCGAACTCTTCCGCGCTTGGCAGTACCTCACCGCCGCCATCTCGCCCGCGTCCCGCTAGTCTCCGACTCCGCTTAGGAGTTGGAGGCGATGATCTCAGCAATCACTATCAAGAAAACCTAGTGAGGGTCGGAGGGTGCCCCACCCTCGTTTTGTGCGCGTGTTTTGCGTCCCGGAAGGTTTTGCGGGAAGGGTGGGTCTTGGGTCTTCTTCTCTTCTTTCTTTAAGCTGTCAGCTGACGGCTGACGGCTGTTGGCTTCTTGGCGGGTGCTCACCTTCATTTCGGATGCTGGGCCTTGAGTTTCTCTTCTCCGAAACTGTGAACTGAATTCAGGTGCCCACGTCCTTGGACGCGCGAACGCCTCTGCGCTAAGATTCTCTGTTCCACTCCACACTCGAGGCACACCATGATCCCTTTGACTCGTCGTGAACTCCTTCGCTCCGGTCTTGCGCTCTCGGCTTCAACTTTGGTTGCACGCGCTACTAGCCACGCTCACGCTTTGCTTGCCGCGTATCCTGCTGTAGCTTCGGCCGACGCCCTATCCGCTGTGGCTCCGCGCGAGCATCTGCTGTTCGATTTTGGCTGGAAGTTCCTTCCAGGCCACGCCAGCGATCCGGCTCGCGATCTGGGACTCGGCAAGGATCAGGGCGATTTCGCCAAAACCGGCGGTTTTGATTTCGCCCGTGAAAGATTCGATGACTCGAAATGGCGCACTTTGAATCTGCCCCACGATTGGGCCGTGGAATTGCCCTTTGTGCGCGACGAAGACCTGCAATCGCACGGCTACAAACCTCTCGGCCGCCACTATCCGGAAACCAGTGTCGGCTGGTATCGCCGGACGTTTGACATCCCCAAAGAAGACTCCGGCCGGCGCGTGACCGTGCAATTCGACGGCGCTTTTCGCAGCGCGCTTATCTTCCTGAATGGCTACTTCATCGGCCGCAACGATAACGGCTACGCGCCATTCTGTTTTGATCTGACCGACTTCCTGAACTTCGGCGGCAAAAACATCCTCGTTGTGCGCATGGATGCCAGCTTCGGCGACGGCTGGTTCTATGAAGGTGCGGGCATCTACCGTCACGTCTGGCTCACGAAGACGGACACGCTGCACCTTGGCCGCTGGGAAAGCTACGTGCGCCCCGAATTGAAGGGCAGCGTTGCCACCATAAACCTCGGAACTCTGGTGCAGAACGAAAGCGCCACGCCAGAGACTTGTCGCGTGCGCTGGGAGATCTTCGATTCGGCAGGGAAGCCCGTCGCCTCGGCGGAAGCAGCGCCGCAAACCGTCGCTGCGGACCATTCGGCCACGTTTGCGGCCAGCGCCAACTTGTCGAATCCAGCGCTGTGGTCTCCCGAATCGCCGAATCTTTATTCCGCCGTAGTCACGGTCGAGTCGAACGGCAAGCCTCGCGACGCAGAACGAGTCAGTTTCGGCGTGCGCACCGTGAATTTTGATGCCGACAAGGGATTTTTCCTGAACGCCAAGTCCGTCAAGATCAAAGGCACCTGCAATCACCAGGACCACGCCGGAGTCGGCGCCGCGCTTCCTGACCGGCTGCAGTGGTACCGCATCGCCGTTCTGAAGGAGATGGCCTCCAACGCGGTGCGCACCTCGCACAACATGCCCACGCCGGAGTGGGTGGAAGCCTGCGACCGCCTAGGCATGATGATGATGTGCGAAACACGCATGATGAGCGCGACCCCCGAGGGCATGGCCCAGCTGGAGCTGATGGTGAAGCGCTATCGCAATTCCCCCGCAATCATTCTCTGGTCCATGGGCAACGAAGAGGACGAGCTGCAACGCAGCCCGCAAGGCGAACGCATCATCGCCGACATGGTGGCGCGCACCCACGAGCTCGACCCCACTCGCTTGTGCACCTCCGCGGTGAACGGGAGTTTCCAATCCCATTTTTCCGATTCGCTGGATGTGATGGGCTTCAACTACAGCCTGCAGGTGCCCGATAATTACCACAAGGCTCATCCCAAGAAACCCTGTGTCGGCTCCGAAACCGCCAGCACCGTTTCCACGCGCGGCATCTACTCGACCGACAAGCTGCGCAATTGGGTGAGCGCTTACGATGCGAACCATCCCCCGTGGGCTGAGCTCGCCGAAGAGTGGTGGAAGTTCTACGCCGCCCGCGAATGGCTTGCTGGCGGTTTTGCCTGGACTGGCTTCGATTATCGCGGCGAGCCTACTCCCTATGCCTGGCCTTCCATCAATTCGCAATTCGGTATCGTGGACATGTGCGGCTTCCCCAAGGACAATTTCTACTATTACAAAGGGTGGTGGGGCCGCGAGCCGGTCCTGCACCTGTTCCCTCACTGGAATTGGGAAGAGCGCATTGGCGCACCCATTTCCGTTTGGGTGCACTCAAATCTCGATTCCGTCGAACTCTTCCTTAATGGGAAGAGCCAGGGTTCGCAGAAAGTTCAGCCTTATACCCACCTCGAATGGAAAGTGAAGTACGAGCCCGGCGTGCTCGAAGCGCGCGGAACGAAGGACGGCAAAGTTGTGCTGGTCGAAAAACGGGAGACCACCGGCAAGCCGGCTTCACTCCGCTTGACTCCCGACCGCACCGAAATCAACGCCGATGGCGAAGACGTGGCCGTGCTCCGCGTTGAGTTGCTCGATAAGGAAGGCCGCGCGATTCCCACGGCCGACGACTTGATTCACCTCAAGGTCACGGGCGAAGGCGCGCTGATTGGCGTGGGCAACGGCGATCCCAACTGCCAGGAGTCCGACAAAGAGCCGCGGCGCAGCCTCTTCAACGGTCTGGCCCAGATCATCGTGCAGGCTAGCCGCACCCCCGGAACGATCATCGTCGAGGCATTCACGGAGGAATATCCACCTCCTCAGTTGTCTGCCCGCGTGAACATCACAACCAAGAAGGTAGACCCTCGCCCGACAGTGGCTTGGTAACGGCGCTGCTCGGCGCGCAGACAATTGAACAGCCACGAAAGTGGCTCCCGGGCTGCCACCAGCAGGGGCCCCGTGGCCTGTTGACTCTCCGCAAACTGGAGCGTCAGCGTCCACTTGACCCCGCCTCTCCCCCGACCTACGCTTGTTGATGGAGACTCCTTCAACCTGTCATGGCCCCTACTGCTCCAGCTTTGGCTGTCGAGACGCGCCTTTGTCCCTATTGCGGCAAGCCCGTGGCCGTTCGCCTGAACCGTTGCCCCGCCTGCCGCGAGGAGATTCAGGACGTTCGCCCCGCGGGGCGAGCATTCGGTAAGGAAGGTCGCGAGAAGATGCGTCGTGGCCTCTTGTACATCCTGCTTGCGGCCATCATTCACTATTTCGCCGCCGGGTACAGCGGTATTCCGCTTCCGGTCGCGGTTCCTGCCTTCGTCACCACGGTCCTGACTCCCTTGCTGTTCCTTGGCGGCGTGGTCTACGAACTCTACGGCGTCTACCTCTACATGCGCAGCTAAATCAGGCCGCTTCTTGATCGAGAGACTGCGTGCTCTGTGTGAAGACACGGTGAGCTAACGCGGAGGGTGCCCCACCCTCGTTTTCTGAGGGTGGGTCTTGGGTTCTCTTTAACCTGTTTGACCTTTTTGATGCGGTGAAGAGCCCCGGGCTTAGTCCACCCGCGGCGCAGGCTCGTACAATTCAATCAAAACCTTGCTCGCCCCCGGCGCCGCCACCAGAAAGAAATTGACCCGCGTGCCGTCCGCGCCCGGCCGCGTCGCCGCATAGACCCCCTGCAACTCGAACTTCTCCTGCAGAATTTGCGTTGCCCGGTCCACGTCCTTGCAACGAAACTCAACCTGCTGGATCCCTTCTCCGAATTTCTGCAAGAACTTCGCGACCGCGCCGTTTCCCGCGGGCTCTCGTGACGTCAGCACGTCCATCGAAAGGCCTCCTGGCAAGTGCAATTCAAATTCCTGCGCATCTTGATCCGGAGGCACTTCCGCCAGCCGCGGCGTTCCGCTCGCTTCGCGTATCTTCGCAAACCGTTCCGGCGTAACCGCCAGCCCGACCGTCACGCATGGATTTCCTCCGTCGAGTAGGGATGCCAATTCCGCATCGGCCCACCACGGATACACCGCGTGGTCCGCGAGTCCCCTCCCGATCCGGTGAATCTCGGTCGCCGCAGCGACCCGCACTTCCGGATCGTGGGAACTCATCCCTTCGATTGCCCGCCGAACGGCCTCTTTCATCTTTCGCTCACATTCCTTGTGTCAACAATACCAAACTTGTGTTACGCGTGCGTGCTCGCCGGCTCTCTCCTCGGCCCGGCCCACATGGACACCAGCGTCGTCACTAACAAAATTCCTCCCACGACTCCCAACGACAGCACAACCGAAATGTGCCGCCACGGGTCCAGCATCATCTTCACCCCAATGAACATCAATACCAGCGCCAAACCGATTCCAAGATAGCGCAGATACCCCAACAAATCCGACAGCAGAAAGTACAGCGCGCGCAGCCCCAGAACAGCAAACACGTTCGAGCTGTACACCACGAACGCGTCGCGCGTTATCCCGAAAACCGCCGGGATGGAATCCACCGCAAACGTCACGTCCGTAATCTCGACCACCAGCAGCACCAGCAGCAGCGGCGTCGCCAGTAACTGCCCGGCCTGTCGCACAAAGAATTTCCCTCCGTAGTATTCCTTGCTGACGCGCAGATGGCTGCTCGCAAAACGAAAAATGGGATTCCGCTCGTAGTGAAACTCCTTCTCGCGTTTCCACAGCATGTGCAGCCCGGTATAAACGAGGAAAACGCCCAATGCCGGAAGGATCCACTGAAAACGCGCAATCAACGCCGCTCCCGTGGCGATCATCAAACCGCGCATCACCAGCGCTCCCAGGATTCCCCAGGCCAGCACGCGGTGCTGCACCGTCGGGTCCACCTGAAACGCACGGAAGATCACCAGGAAAACGAACAGGTTGTCCACGCTCAACGCCTTCTCGATGACGTAGCCGGTGTAGTATTCCAGCCCGCGCTGCTCGCCGTACCAGTGCCACACGAAATAGCCGAACGACAGCGCCAGCCCGATCCAGATGCCGCTCCAGATCGCCGCCTCCCGAATTTCAATTTTGTGTGCTTTGCGGTGGAATACACCCAGGTCGAGGGCCACGGCGAGGACTACAAAAAGATTGAAACTGGCCCACAGCAGTGGGGTGCCCATGTCCAGCAGGATAACCTAACTTCCCGCAATGCCCTATCAGCTTGAGGGAGACGCTGTCTCTTTAGGACGTGGGGGCTTCAGCCCCCACGCACATTGTTTCACTGATCTGGGCTTTAGCCCCTGAAAACTCCGTCGCCAACACTCCCAGCGTTCTCTCATGGCATCGCTGTGCTGCGGTAGTCGGTAGCGTTGAGGTTGGTCAAATCCACGTGCGTAGTCTGCCCCGCCTGCACCTTCACCGGCACATCCCACAGAAGCCGCCGGTCCCCCGACGCCGCATCCATTCCCAGCGAACTCACCCAGTAGTTTCCCGGCGCCAGGCCGCTTATCACCGCCCGGCCGTCCAGATCCGTTTCCGCTTTCCCTGCCAGGTATTTCACCTGTGCGGTGTCCGGCGCCAGTTGCGCCACGCGCCGTTTGTGATCTCCCAGCGTACGGTCCCAGATGGTCTTCGGGTTTACTCCCACCAACTCCAATTCCACTCCCTGCACCGTAGCCGGATGGCTCTCAATGAATTTCCTCACGGCCTGCCGGAACTCTTCTTTCTCCTTCTTGTATCGCTCCGGATTTGCTTCCCTGTCGGCCTCCCGGTACTTCGGCCTCGGGAACCCCGCGGTCACCCCTCCCGAGTTTGAACGCAAGTATGCATTGTAGAATTCCGGCACAGTCATGATGTCGTCTGTGGTCAGTACCTGGTCCAGGTCCGGTGTCGTCAAATCAAGTACGTCATGGGCTTTCAACCAGGTTTTCAGCTCCGGAGAGCATTTCAGCGCCTCAATGAATTTGTCCCGCGGAGGTGGTGCATCCTGGGCCTCCACTTCCTTGACGATCTCCGCGTAGCTCTTGGTCAAAACATACAGCGTGAATTGCCTTACCGGTTCGGGCCGCGCTCCCGTCGGCGTGATGCGCGCCGTGAGATCAATCGCGCCGGTTCCCCCTTGCGCCGCAACTACAGTCGCCATCAACGCAAACGCCACAACCAAGACCACCAGTCGAATGATGTCTCGCATGTGCCTCATCCTATCAGAACGAGGATGTTCGGAAGGCGCAATCCCGCGCGGGTTGTCCAATCTGTTTAGCTTCGGCCTGACGGCTCAACGCTGGGCTGGATGAAAGAGATACCGTCCTTCGGGCGAAACACAAATCTCGGGAATCCGGTGTTCCTTGTTGAACAAATCGAATCCTTCTTTCAGATTCCCCCAGAAAGCCACCAACTCGCTTTCGCCTCGATGCTCTTCTGCTAGCGCTCGATATCCATCGTTTGTAAGCCGCGAGGGAAAGATCCAGATCGGAATGCGCTTTTCCCCAGGCTGCCGCGCCAACGCCGCCAGCCAGTACACTTCCTTGATTCCGTCGTCGGTAATGGGGATGCACCCGATGGTCACGCAATTCCCGTGAACGTAGATGTCTCCGCCAGGATTCGTGTGTGAGCCGAGCACTCGGTCCGAGCGATTCGGGTAGGAAACGCGCAGGCTTAGATAAAACGTGCTCCCCGGATTGAACTGATCGATCTCGTAAAATCCTTCGGGAACTTGTCCATCGCCATATCGCCTTTTCGGTCCCGGTTGGCCTGAACTCGCGCAAATCCGAAACGACTTCATGAGCACGTAGCTCTGAGCCGCTCCATCGGACGCCCACACTTCCAGAACGGCTTCGCGTTTGAACACCTGAAGAAAAATCTGGCGGGGAGGGAAGTGCAGTTTCTT
Organism: Candidatus Limnocylindrales bacterium; assembly: GCA_035623175.1. GTDB lineage: Bacteria > Acidobacteriota > Terriglobia > Acidiferrales > UBA7541 > Acidiferrum. The sequence goes on from DASPTY010000132.1 coordinate 26,920, forward strand.
TTTCTGGAAAAGCTCGCGCCAGCCCGCGTCTTTTTCCTGAGCAGCCGCCTTGACGCGCGCATGAGTCAACTGGTCGTCAAGAAAAGTCCGCGCTGTCTGTTTCGGCCACATTGCGCTCGCAAGAAACACCGCGAAGCAAGCCGCCGCCGCGCGTCTCATGGAGCCATCTTGAAGGGCTCCGCTTCAAAATAATTGGAATCGCGTTTCGATGGTCACCCACGTCGCAACAGGGCGCTTCGCCGCGTCGCGTCCCGGCGAGAACCGCCAAGCCTTGATGGCTTCCCGCGCGCGCTCGTCCAGTCCCAGGCCCAGACCTCGCGTGATCTGTATCCGCTGCGCCCTCCCGTCCGGGCCCACCAAAACTTGCAGGAGGATCGTCCCCTCCAACTTCGCTTTCCGTGCTTCTTCCGTGTAACCCGGCTCCGGGCAATACAAACAGGTCACCGGCGAGACCACATTCGCGTACGGCCCGTTGCCTTCACCGTCCCCTGCTCCAGGTCCGTTTCCGTCTCCCATTGCGTCGCCATTGCCATTGCCAAATCCGTGGCCCTTTCCCGGGCCTGCAGAATCTGTGTCCGCATCCATCCAGGGCAAGCCCAAATGCGTTACTGTTGGCACATTCGTCGGCGCGTTCGGATCAAACACTGCTGGCGGAACGGGCAGGTCATCCTGCGTGTTTCGATTCAGCCGCGGCGGCGCGAGCGGCATCGAAGAAAACGGCGCAAGTTCCCCTCTCCTTGTCGGCCTCGGATCCTGTTCGCCGCCTCCGCCATCCGATCCCAACGACCCCTGCAGGCCTATGGCTTGCGGGGAGAGCATTGGCAAATAGGGCCTCAACGTGTCGCCGGTTCTCAGAGCAATCCGCTCGAGGTTAGCGCGATGATTTGGTGTGGCGGCTAGCGCTAAGAGCAACGCCGCCAGGATCGCCACGTGCATTCCCGCGGAAACTGTTTGCGCACGCGCGTTCCTCGCCGAAATGTCAATCCTCTCAAAATGGAGCGGAGCACCGTTCACAGCGGTGACTTTTATCCTCGCAGCGACAACGGACTGGCGCAGATTCTCCGCGACGCGGTGAAACCAGGAATCGGACGTTTCAAAGGGAGGAAGGAAGTGGCCGGATGGGAGTAAGGGCATGGAGCCTCCTGGCCTGCGAGTGCCTGTTCAGTGAGAACACACCGCAGCACCAGAGGTTGCCCGCGGACTGATTCCTGGACGCTTCTTGTCAGATTGGGGGATTGTTGAAGCAAGCAAAAGATACGACTCGCGTCTCATTGGACACTGATCGCCGGTCGCTTCTTCTTAGTACAGCCGGAAGGTCACTTCAAACGGCACAATCACCGGCACGGGTCTGCCGTTCGGCCCGGTCACAGGCTTGCACCGCCAGGTCCTCATCGTGTTGATGGTGTTATCGTCAAGTCCCAATCCCGGGCTCTTGATCACGCGCATGTTGCTCAGGTGGCCGTCCAGATTCACGACCGCCTCAACCATCACCACGCCCGAATACTTCGCCTTGCGCGCTTCTTCCGAATACGGTGGGCTGGGCATGTAGAAGCAGCTCGGCATTCCCACGCCGTTCACTCCGGCATGGAACATTCCGCCGCCCGTGCCACCGCCCTCTCCGGGTCCAAGGCCGCCGCCACTACCGCTGCCAATGCCGCCGCCTTCGCCGGTCCCGATGCCACCGCCGCCACCCGGTCCATTCGACATCGTCACCGCCGCGGCAAGCGGATCGCCGAAATTCGACAGGTTCGGGTTCGCTACCTTCAACTCCGGCGGGCCAAGCAGTGTCGGCTCCATCGGTAGTTTGGGGTCAAGATTCTTTAACACCGCCGTCGGCGGAGTGAACTGCGTCATCGCAAACCGCGGAGCACGGCCCTTCGTCGGAGGCTCCGGCGAACGATCGCCGCCACCGCCGCCGCCGCCCGCTTTGTTCGCGCCCGCGGGCAGCTTCGATACGTAAGGAGAAATATCCAGCGCCGTCACCTCAATCACCGGCTTATTCTTCGCCTTCGTCGGCGTGGACATCGAAATTATGAACGGTGTCGTCAGCAGCGCGATCATGGCAGCATGCACGGCAAACGCCACCAACTGGGTCCAGCCAAAGTTCTCGTCCTTCGACCAGATGTCCTTCACCTTGACCGGCTTGATCCCCGCCGGCAGCGGCAAAGGCTTCGGCGGGTTGAAGAAGTCCTTCAACCGATCCAGAAAGCCGCCGAAGTTTCCGCCCCAATCAACTTCCAGGCGCTTGTTTACCGGCCCTTTGCGCACCGAGGGGGACGAGAAGAAGAACCTCAGGTTCTCCCACATTCCCGTTCCGAAGGTGTTCTTCGTAAACGGAACGTCACTCCGCTCGACGATCTTGACCGGCCGCTCCATCAGGAACTGCTTGAGGTTGGACCAAAAGTCGTCCGGCATCAGGTGCGCGGGTCTGTCAAACTCCGGCACTGCCGAACTCGGGACAGGGATCACTTCCGAAGGCCCGGTCCGCTTAGGGCTGCTCAATTCCTTGGGAAGGAGATTAATAAATCCAGGCACTGTATCCCCTCGACTCAATTAGACGCGGTTTTGCCGCCAAAAGTTCGCCTAGCCGTTATGATTCGCGCTGGCTGGGAAAGGTTGCGCGATCTCCACGGCTGACACCTCTTCACGCTTTATTGTAACATACGTGATTACACCGCTTTCCGATGTTTCCCGCCGTGCAACAACGGGCAAGCACTTGGAGCTTGGGGGATTGTGCAAAAGCACGGCATCGCTGTTAGCGGAAGGGCGTTTCGCCAGCCTGTGGCTGAAACTTCGCCCTTAGTTTCGGCCACACGCGAGCGCGACTTGCTTTGCACGCAATTTGCTTTGCCGTATCTTTGACTTAGAACTTAAAACTTACAACTTATAACTCTAATCATGGCCGACCCTCTCGAACTCAAGAAAACTCTCAACCTGCCCAAAACCGACTTCCCCATGAAGGCGAGTCTCCCGCAGAACGAGCCCAAACAGCTCGCTGCCTGGCAGGAATCGAATGTCTACGACCGCATTCTTAAAGCCCGCGAAGGCAAGCCGCTTTTTGTCCTTCATGACGGTCCGCCGTATCCCACGGGCACCATCCATCTCGGCACGGGCCTGAACAAAATCCTGAAGGACATGATTGTCAAGTCGCGCAGCATGGCCGGCCATTATGCTCCGTACGTTCCCGGCTGGGATTGCCACGGCCTGCCCATCGAAACTCAGGTGGAAAAAGAGCTCGGCGGCAAGGGCAAAGTTTCGCCCGCGGAATTTCGCCGCCGCTGTCGCGAGTACGCCACGAAATACGTCGAGCAGCACAAGCGTGATTTCCAGCGTCTCGGCGTCTTCGGCCAGTTCAAGAATCCGTACCTGACCATGAGCCACGATTACGAGGCCACCATCGCCAGTGCCTTTCTCGATTTCATGGAGAAGGGCTACGTCTATCGCGGCCGCAAGCCGGTCTACTGGTGTATCTACGACAACACCGCTCTCGCCGAAGCCGAGGTCGAGTACGAAGACCACACCAGCCCTTCCATCTGGGTCACCTTCAAGGTTGTCGGTGGCGGCACGGGCGCGGCGGCAGAAATCGGACCCGGTGTCTCCGCGGTGATCTGGACGACCACGCCTTGGACCATTCCGCACAACCGCGCGCTGGCGTTTCATCCTGACTACGAATACGCCGTGGTGCAGACGGAAAAAGGCAAACTCCTTCTCGCCGTAGATCGCGTGGCCGCGTTGCAAGCCGAGGCCGAACTCAAACAGGCCAACGTCCTCGGCACCTACAAGGGCAGGGAATTCGAGGGCATGAAGTTTCAGCATCCCTTTCTACCCATCCAGGTTCCGGGATTGCTCGCCGATTACGTCACCCTCGATCAGGGCAGCGGCATCGTTCACACCGCGCCCGGTCATGGCGCAGAGGACTTTGTTTCAGGCCAGAAATATGGCCTCGAAACTTATGCGCCAATCGACGATGACGGTGTCTACCTCGAAGGTTTGCCCGAATACAAGGGCAAGGACGTTTTCACCGCGAATCCCATCATCGTGAAATTGCTCGGCGATCGCGGCGCTTTACTCGCCAATCATCCCTACAAGCACACCTACCCGCACTGCTGGCGTTGTCACAAGCCCATCATCTTCCGCGCCACCGAACAGTGGTTCGTGAAAATGGACCAGGCCGCCAAGGGCAAATCCAAAACCTTTCGCCAGGAAGCCCTCGACGAAATCCCCAGCGTCAAGTGGATCCCCTCCTGGGGCGAAGACCGCATGTACGAAATGATCGAGAACCGTCCCGACTGGTGTGTCTCCCGCCAGCGCTTCTGGGGCACACCGATCATCGTTTTCTATTGCGACGCCTGCGGCAAGCGCCTCGAAGATTTCTCCGCGCTGCGCATTGTGATCAAGTGGTTCGAGAAGGAAGGCGCCGACGCCTGGTACAAGCATTCCGCCGAGGAACTGCTCCCTGCCGGAACGGAGTGCTCCTGTGGCGGGAGCAAGTGGCGCAAGGAAAGTGACATTCTCGACGTCTGGTTCGACTCCGGCTCATCGCATCTTGCCGTTTTGCACGGCAAGGAATGGCCTGCCGATGTATACCTTGAAGGTCCCGACCAGTATCGCGGCTGGTTCCACAGTTCGTTGTTGATCGCGGTCGGCGTGCGCGACAAGGCCCCCTATCGCAGCGTCGTCACGCACGGCTGGACTCTCGACGAGCAGGGCCGCCCGATGTCGAAATCTCTCGGCAATGTGATACTACCCAGCGAAATTTGCGAGAAGTGGGGCGCCGACCTGTTGCGGATGTGGGTCGCTTCCGTGGAATATCAGGCCGACGTGAAGATGAGCGAGCGCGTGATGACGCAGCTCAGCGAAGCCTACCGCAAAATCCGCAACACGTTTCGTTTCGCGCTCGGCAACCTGAACGATTTCGATCCCTCGCGCGACGCGCTGGCGAACGCGGAGATGGACGAGATGGATCGCTGGATGCTGGAACGTACCTCTGAGCTCGTCTTGAGATGCAGAGATTGGTACGTGGCCTACGAATTTCACCGCGTCTATCACGCCATCCACGAGTTTTGCGTCGTGGACCTCAGCTCACTTTACTTCGATGTCCTCAAGGATCGCCTATACACCAAGGCGCCCAACAATAAATCACGCCGCTCTGCCCAAACCGCCGTCTGGAAGATCACCAGCGCGCTCGTTCGGCTCGCTACGCCTATCCTCGTCTTCACTTCCGAGGAAATCTGGAAATACCTTCCGAAAACAGGCGGTGACTCGGATAGTGTGCACATGGCTTTATTTCCTGATCCGGCTGCGCTCGCCAGCGGAAGCCTCATGCCGGCGATCCGAATGTGGGACACGCTAGCGCAGGTGCGCGGAGAAGTGCTAAAAGCCCTGGAGAGTGCGCGCAACGAGAAGCTCATCAACTCTGGCCTCGAAGCGAAAGTGCTCCTCAACGCCGACCTCGAACTGAAGGCCAAGCTAAAGCACTATCTTCCGCTCCTGCCCGGGCTGTTCATCGTCTCACAAGTCGAGCTAATGAGCGCGGGCGCAGGCGATTACAAGTCCGAATCGGTTCCCAGCCTCGAGGTCACCGTGCAACGCGCGGACGGCAAGAAATGCGAACGCTGCTGGAACTACTCGACCCACGTCGGCGAGAATTCACGCTATCCCTCGATTTGCGAGCGCTGCAGCGAAGCCATCGCCGAAATCGAAAGAAAACCATGAAAGGAAGTATAGGAGGCAAAGGAGGTAAAGGGAGTAAAGGAGAAGGACTGAACCTCGCCTTGGCTTTCGTCCGCTCCTTTACTTCATTCACCTCCTTCACTTCCTCAACTTCCTTCGCGACGTTATCTCGATGATTCTTCCTCCTCGCCTTCGCTGGCTCTGGCTCACTCTTGCCGTGGTCTTGCTCGATCGCGCCACCAAGGCCTGGATTGATTCCCGCCCCGAGGATTTCTTCCCGCACACGGTGATCCGGAACTACTTCGACGTCATCCGCTCGCACAATACCGGCATCGCCTTCAGCTTTTTCTCCGACGCGTCTTCTCCCGTTGTGCGCTATTTGTTGATCCTGGGCTCAGTCGCAATCATTTGCGTCGTTGCCTGGCTGCTCGTCGCCAGCCGCCATTTGCACTGGCCCACCGCCGCGGGCCTCGCCTTGCTCCTTGCTGGCGCCACCGGCAACGTCACCGATCGCATGGTGCACGGCGCGGTCACGGACTTCCTGCAAGTCTGGCTGCGATTCTTGCCCTGGCACCTCTTCAATCCTTGGCCCACCTTCAACGTCGCGGATTCCGCCGTCACCATCGGCGCCATCCTGATTGTTTTTGATGTGTTGTTCCGCCAACAGCACCCCGTGAAGCCACAGTAGAAAAACGGATGATTGAACCGTTCTTTTCGTCGGGATGCTGAGGGTCTTTGCACAGGCCTGTCATCCTGAGGCGCCGCGTTCCGAACAGGGCCGATGGATTTCAACCACAGCGTCCTGTTTCTGAATTCGCTGCGTATCACGGCGTTCCCTGCTTTCGCTTCTGTCTCTGTGCTTTGGTCGGCCCGCCGACGTTCCGCCGACAAAATTGTCGTCGGCGACGCGGTCCCGCTTTATTCGAATAATCTGTCCCGATAAACGCCTTGTTTTCAGTGATTATCAAGTTGACATAATTCCTATGAATAAATTGTCGGCGCGCCGACATTTCTGCGTCCAGCGAACGCCATTTTCTTCTTCTCAGAACGCTGTCTTTTCGGCGTCGCTGCGTCATCTTTTCGCTGTTTGATTTTGTCGGCGGGCCGACATTCGCCTGCCCCACTTGCCGATCTGCCCTGCTGAAGAATGAGCTTCCTGTTCGAATCGTTCGTCAAAACCGTATTATTTCACATAAAGTTATTGTATCCATACGATAAATCCGTACAGGCTGGTCGGCGCGCCGACATTCTCCCTGCACTCCGCCGAGCGACTCCGTGTCCGTTGTGCTTCCGTGGCGCCTTTCCGCCATTTGGATTACTGCTACAATTTCCGCGTGCCTCCTGAATCCGCGTCCCTTGCGCGCCAAATCATCGTTTCCTCCGAGGAAGCCGGACTGCGCCTGGACCGCGTTGTGGCCGCGCATTTCCCGGAGCTTTCGCGTACGCGCGTCCAGGAGCTCATCGAAGAAGGCAAAATCCTTCTGAACAGCAAAGCAGCAAAAGGTTCCCACAAAGTGCGCGCGGGCGACGTGATCGAAGTGGTCCCACAGCAGCGCCCGCCGCTCAAGGCCGAAGCGGAAACCATTCCGCTCGACATCCTCTATGAAGACGACGACGTCGTCGCCATCAACAAGCCGGCAGGCATGGCCGTGCACGCCGGGGCAGGGACTTCGCACGGAACTCTCGTCAACGCGCTTCTTGGCCGCGGCCAATCGCTCGCGCAATCCAGCGATCCGCTGCGGCCCGGTATCGTACATCGCCTGGACAAAGAAACATCCGGCATCGTTCTGGTCGCGAAAAATGATTTCGCCCACGCGAAGCTTTCCGAACAGTTCCGCCAGCGCACCATCCAGAAAATCTACATTGCACTGGTCCAGGGACAATGGAAGGAAGCGCATGGCCGCATCGAATTGGCCATCGCCCGCGACCCGAACCGCCGCACGCGCATGACTGCGAAGCGTGCGGCGTCTCTCCCCAATGCGCGACCCGCTCGCACCGACTGGCGCTTGCTCGCGCACATTGACTCCACGAGTCTTCTCGAAGTCCATCTGCACACCGGCCGCACGCACCAGATTCGTGTGCATTTCTCTGCGCTGCGCCATCCAGTCATCGGCGACACGCTTTACGGCGCGTCCGGCAATTTGCACGTTGGCCGCGCCACGCTCCCGTCTCTCGGCCGCAATTTTCTCCACGCCGCCAAAATCGTTTTCGCCCAGCCCCGCAGCGGCGAGGCGATTGGGCTCACCGCTCCCTTGCCCTCGGATCTTCGCGAATACCTCGCGAAACTCATTGCCGCTTCCGGGGACAATCCCGGGCGAATTGACGCTGCGCTCAAGGGCTACTTATAATCGGAATAAATGCGAACTAAACTTTTTGCTGTGTTGCTAGTCATCCTGCTGGCTTCCGCCGCGCTCCTGTTCGCGCAACAGCCGCAGCAGAATCCTGCCAATCCCGCACCGGCGGCGCCTCCTGCGGCCACGAAGACGCAAGAGCAGGAACCGATCGCCAAAAGCCAGACCACCATTCGGATTCCCGTGAATTTGGTGGACATCCTTTACACCGTGCTGGATCGCCGCAACAAACTCGTCGCCGGCCTGGAAAAACAGGACTTTAAGGTATTCGACGACAACATCGCCCAGGACATCCGCTATTTCAGCAAGCAGAGTGACCTGCCGCTGCGCATCGGCATGCTTCTGGATACTTCCAACAGCATTCGCGACCGCTTGAAATTCGAGCAGGACGCCGCCAACAATTTCCTCTTCAGCGTCCTCCGCCGCAATCGAGACGAGGCCTTCGTCATGACCTTCGACGACGAACCGCAGATCGTCCAGGAATTTACGAACGATACCGGCCGCCTTCGCGATCAGATTCTGCGCACGCGCGCCGGTGGCGGCACGGCCGTGTACGACGCCATTTACGAGGCTTGTGTCAGCCAGTTAAGCCATCCGCCGCGGCCGCCGGGCGATCAGCCCGACGTCGTCCGCCGCGTCATGATTCTCATCAGCGACGGCGAAGACAATCTCTCGACGCACACCCGCTCGGAAGCCATTGAGATGGCGCAACGCACCAGTGTGGTCATCTACACCATCAGCACGAGCATTCAGTGGGTCACTCTCGACGACCCCGGTAGGGAAAGGACCGGCAACCGCAAATACCATCTCACCGAAGGCGACAGAATTCTTCAGGATCTCGCGGAAGAAACCGGCGGCCGCGCCTTCTACCCGTATCACGTGGATGATCTCGACCAGTCCTTCCAGGACATTGGCGAAGAGCTCCGCAATCAGTATTCCTTGGCTTACAATCCCACGAACCATCCGCTCGACGGCCGGTATCACAAGATTAAGATCGAGGTTCCGGATCACAAGGGCTATCAGGTGCGCGCGCGCCGCGGCTATTATGCGCGGCCCAACCCGAGCGCCGCTGCAAAGCCCTCCGGCACGGCAAAATAATTAGAACAGTTCTCGCGCTGTGATCTCGTTGGCGTGTTGCCCATAGAGTCTTTTCTATTCCAAAAAATACGATTCGATCACACGCGTCAATTCGCCGCGCCACTGCCATAATCTGAGTTGAGAGGGTGGCCTACCCTTTGCGGTCTTTGCAAAGGGTAGGCCACCTTCCTTTTATCACTCCGCGGTAAAGTTCAACAGTGGTATCCTCGCATCGATCCGCTGCAAGGAACATCACGCTGAGGGACAATGGGTGGGTCACCCGTCCATCCTGCTGCGGCAAGTAGTATTTCACGGGGGAGGCGATTCGTGGCTAATAGAGGTCTGTTTCTACTGACAGCTTGTCTGCTCTTGGTTGCACCAGCTTGGGGTGGACACACACTGACAGCACAAGAGCAAAAGGTTTTGAAGAGCTGGTTGGCCCATCACGCGGAATATCGTCTTGCCACGGACGAGGACTGCGACTGCGCGGCCGACATCCAGCAAATGAAGGCCGGATCTGGTGGGGCATGGAAGCCGGTGCCCGACTACCATCCGTACATCGCGACCGGCGACTTCAACGGCGATGACGTGGAAGACTTCGCTGTGGTAGTCGTCGACCGTGCTAAGCAAGAGAAGAACTTCGCGCTCGTTGTGTTCAATGGTCCTTTTGAATCAGAAACCGCTTCGCCAGCCTTCGTGAAGTCGGGCCTTGACCTCAGATATACAGGGCTTTTTTATGGTCCGCCGCGACCAAAACCCTACCGCCTCTTACTGGGCGGCTTCGAAAGCGATTCAGGATCGCTGCTTATCCCGCACGGTCGTGGCTACAAGATGGACTAGCTGGAAAGTTCTCGCTATGTGAACTCACTGGCTGGCGTCGTGGAGCATGACGGCGTCGGACTCCACTTCGCCGCATTCCATGGCGATCTTTGAGCCATCGGGTGAAAATGCGAAGCGGAAGTTCTTGTCCTTCTTGAAGTGCGTCAATTGCTTGTGTGGCTTGCCGTCGAGCGGCTGCAGCCACAAGTTGTCCACGCCCTTTTCGCGCACCACGTACACGATGCCCTTGCCATCGGGAGTAAAGGTAAGATTTGCGGGCAAAGCTCGCTGATCAATGTCGCTGTAAGCGAGTTGGTGAGTATCCACGTTATCAATGCGCACCATCAGTTTGTGGTCGAGCTGCCTTACTTCGAACGATGCGATTTCCCTCCCGTCGGGGGAGAGCGCGAAGATGCCGACGGAATACTTCACCACCGTTTCAGGAAAGCCACCGTCCAGCGGCACGCGCTTCACGTAGCGGTTATCCGCGTTGTCCACGTAATAGACCCACTTCCCGTCTCCCGCGCAGGCGGGTTGCTGATCGTTCATCCCCATGGTCAGTTGCTTTTGATTTGTGCCGTTCAGGTCCATGCGCCACAGGCGCGCGGACGCCCCGCCGCCGCGGTCGATTTGGCGAAACACAATCGCTTGTCCGCCTCCGCACACGGTGGCCTGATCCGGAATGTGTTTCGGATCCGAGTACAAGCTGGTTTCTTCGCCATTCTCACCAATCGCCTTCAACGCGCCGGCTTGCGGCACAATCAAGCGGCCGTCCGCCATCCAATCCCATCTCCAGGGAGGAACGTGGCTCGCCAGCGGGATGGGGTGCAATTGGTCCGGGTCGCTGGCTGGCGCAATGCTGATGGAAAACCGCTCCCTGCTTTGAATCGCGACGATGGTC
>DASPTY010000133.1:0-13188 GCA_035623175.1 Candidatus Limnocylindrales bacterium
CCTCCCCTCGCTTTGCACTCGCCGGATGCGAACAAACATCTTCTGGCAGCTTGCGAATTCTTCGCGACCGAGCGATGGGATTGTGACCGGACAACGTTCATTGAAGGCGATCCCGCCGAATTTCAATTACTGGTCATCGTGAGCGGAAGTGGAACGCTTCATGATTCTGAGTTCGTCTTCCCCTATTCGCCGGGACAGGCGTGGTTTGTGCCCGCTTCTCTTTTGCTTGCGCTGCTCCAGCCGAAGACGCCAACTTCCCTCCTCCGCGTCACCGTGCCTGACTTAGAATTGCTCCGTGACCGATTGCAGAAACAGGGCTTTGAGCCGGACATGATCGCGCGCGTTGTCTTGGGGTAGGTGGAATGCCAGACAAACAGCTCAGCATCCATGCGGTCATCCTCGCTGGAGGACGCGGGACGCGTTTCTGGCCGCGCAGCCGCACGCGCACGCCCAAGCAGTTGCTCAACATCATCGGCAAAACCACCATGCTGCAACAGACAGTTGCGCGCCTCCGACCGTTGATCGCGCCAGATCGCATCTGGACGGTGACCAACGCGGAGCAAATCTTCCCTGTGAGGAAGCAATTGCCCTTGCCTGCGCGCAAGCGGGTGCTGACCGAACCGTTGGGCCGAAATACGACTGCGGCCATTGCTCTCGCGGCCGTTCATGTGCGCCACGCGGCCAAGGATGACGCTTTGTTGGCCGTGTTGCCTGCCGACCACCACATTGACCAGCCCGAACGTTACCGGCAGATTGTCGCCACTGCACTTAAGGTCGCCAAGGAAAAGGGCCGCATGGTGGTCCTCGGAATCCCGCCCTCGCGTCCGGAAACGGGATTTGGGTATATCGAGCGCATCGGCGAGCCGCGTGCCGTGAGTGGCTTCCCCGTTTTCGCGGTGCAGCGATTCACCGAAAAGCCGGAATTGGCGGCCGCCAAGGAATATCTCGCTTCCGGCAACTACTTCTGGAACGCCGGGATGTTTTTTTGGCGCGTTTCCACGTTTATGGAAGCACTGAAAGCTTTCCTGCCCAAGACCTACGAGGCGATTGAAAATCTGTCCGCCCGTATTGGGAAGAGCAGTTACGCCTCTCAATTGAAGAAGATTTATCCCAGGCTTGAAAACATTTCGGTGGACTACGCCGTCCTCGAAAAGGCAGCGAGCGGAAGACAAAACTTGGTGAACGAAGTAGGAAATGTTTCCGTTATCCCGGCTGATTTTGGTTGGAGCGACATTGGTTCGTGGACTGCCGTCTACGAACTGCTGGCAAAACGCGCCGGCGAGAACATCCTCGCTGGACCCGGACAAACGCTGGACGCGGAGGGCAATTTTCTCTGGAGCCCGGGAAAATTCGTCGCGGCAATCGGGGTGCGAGACCTGGTGATCGTGGAAACCAACGATGCTCTCCTCATTTGCCCGCGCGACCGCGCTCAGGACGTCAGCAAGGTGGTCAAGTCCCTCGAAGAGCGCAAGCTCAAAAAACTTCTTTAGAGAGAGGCATCCGCGGCCAAAATGGCGCAGTTTGCTGGGCCGCAGCACTTGGCGTCCCGCAGGGTTCGCGTATACTCACACTTAATGACCTCGATCAAATTTGGAACGGACGGCTGGCGCGGCGTCATTGCGGAGGACTTCACGTTCGCGAACGCGCGCCTCGTTGCACATGCCATTGCGCGCTATGTCGTGCGCGCGGAAGATCCGCGCAAGGGCGTGCTGATTGGCTACGATCACCGGTTCGCTTCCGACCGAGCGGCCACTGCGATCGCCGAGGTCGTGAGCGCCTCGGGCACGCCGGTATGGCTTGCAGACAAGCCCTGCCCCACGCCTGCGATTTCCCTGCTCGTCCGGCAGCGTCAGGCCGCAGGGGGCATCGTTGTCACGGCCAGCCACAATCCGTATTCGTGGAACGGCATTAAATACAAAGCCAGTTATGGCAGCAGCGCCTTGCCTTCCATCGTGCTGCAGATTGAAAGCGAACTGGCGCGTGTGCTCGCTGGAGGCGTGCCGCCTTTGCCGCCGCGCCGGGATTTGATTCATCCGCTCGAACCGCGCGCTCCCTATCTCACCACCATCGAGAAACTCATTGATTGGCAGCGCCTTCGAGACGCGAAGTTTCGCTTTGTCGCTGATCCTATGTATGGCTCGGCAGCCGGTTTGCTTCACGAACTATTCGGGCGAAATGGCGTTGTCTGCGACGAGATTCGTGGTGCGCGCGATCCGCGCTTCGGCGGAGTTCATCCCGAACCCATCGAGCCACACATTGACGCTTTGCGGAAAGCAGTGCTAGGCGGTAAGTACGACGCGGGCTTTGCCGCCGATGGGGACGGCGACCGAATCGGCGCGATTGATCGCGACGGCAGCTTCATCACTCCGCACCAGATCTTTGCATTGCTGGTGTGGCATCTGATCGGGACCCGCAACCTATCTGGTGAGATCGCCAAGACCTTTTCGGTGACAAAACTCATCGACGCCCTTGCCTCGAAGTATCAGCGCAAGCTCCACGAGGTTCCCATCGGTTTCAAATACATCTGCGAATTGATGCTGGAGCAGGACATTCTGATTGGCGGCGAGGAAAGCGGCGGCATCGGCACGAGGCTATACCTGCCGGAGCGCGACGCTACCGTTTCCGCGCTCCTGCTGGCGGAGTTGATGGCCTGGCACGGCCAATCCCTCGGGGAACTGCTTCGAGACTTGCACAAGGAGTTTGGCGAGCACCATTATGGCCGCATCGATCTGGACGTGAGGCGCTCGCAAAAAGAGCGCGCCATCGCGCACTTCTCCGATGAAAAACAAAAGCAATTTCGGGACTGGGCGGTGGTTCGGCGTGAAAACCTGGACGGCATCAAGCTCTACCTGGGCGACATCGGGTGGTTGCTGATTCGAGCCTCGGGTACGGAGAATTTGCTGCGGATTTATTCGGAGACTTCAAAGGAAGAAACGACAAAGGAAGTCCTGCGCGCGACGGTTGCGGCCATTCACGAGCTTTAGGGGGCCACATGCAAGCGGTGAATCTCGCGGAGAAACTCGGCAAATTCCAGGATTATTGGAATCCTCGTATCATCGGCGAGCTCAATAACTGCCACGTCAAAGCCGTCAAGCTCAAGGGTGAATTTGTCTGGCACCATCATGACAACGAGGACGAACTGTTTCTGGTTGTGAAGGGAACGCTGCGCGTGAAGTTCCGCGACCGCGAGGCGATTGTCCGCGAGGGCGAATTCATCATCGTCCCGCGCGGCGTCGAGCATCTCCCTGTCGCCGACGAAGAGGTTCATATTATCCTGTTGGAGCCGAAGACTACGCTGAACACGGGAAATGTCACGAACGAAAGGACGGTTTGCGAGCTCGAGCATCCTTGAGTTTGCGTCTCGCTTGAGCCGCAACTGCTGCGAACAATGGATCATCGCTTCTACACACTCGACGTTTTCACCACCGTCCGCTTCCAGGGCAACCCCCTTGCAGTGATTACCGACGGCGACGGGCTTTCCACGGATCAAATGAGGGCCATCGCGCGCGAGATGAACCTGTCCGAAACCGTCTTTGTGCAGAAACCCACCAGCGACCGCGCACTCGCCCGCTTGCGGATCTTCACGACCAAGGAAGAATTGAAGCTGGCGGGACATCCCGTGATCGGGACGTGGTTCCTTCTCGCGGAACTCGGCGTGGTTCCCGCACAGGAGGGGGGCGTCCACGTTCTGCAGCAAACCGGTGCGGGTATTCTTCCCGTGGAGATTCGATTCAAAGACGGACGGCCGCAGCGCGTGGTCATGACGCAGAAAGAGGCTTCGTTCAGAGCGTCTAAGATCGACAGGAAAAAACTCGTCGCCGCTCTCGGGCTCACCACCAAGGACCTGGATATGCAACTCGCTCCTGAGTTTGTCTCGACCGGCATCTACAACCTGATGGTGCCGTTACGCAATCGGGCTGCGCTCGGAAAGATTCAGATGAACATGGTCGAACTCGCGCGGTTGCTCGGCAAGCAAGCGGCCCTGGCCTACTGCTTCGTGATCGGGAGCAACCACAGCGTGTGGGCGCGCGGAATGATGCCTTGGGAACTTTACGAAGATGCAGCGACAGGCTCCGCCGCCGGTTCTCTCGGCGCCTATCTGGTCAAATATGGCCGCATCGGCGCAGGCCACACCCTGCACATCACGCAAGGCGTCGAAATGGGCCGTCCTAGTCAGATTGAAGTGGAGGTCTCGCGGACTGGCAAAAAGCTCACGCCGCGGGTCAGTGGCGCCGCCGTTAAGGTTTTTGAAGGTGTGATCCGCACCTGAAGCTCAGCCGTTGCGCAATCGTCAATCGACCTGCAACGACTTGCGGTAGGAATCCAAAATCGCGTTCACAAAACCGCCGGCTTCTTCGGAAGAGAACTTCTTCGCCAGCTCCACAGCCTCATTGATAACGACTTTGGGCGGCGTATCGGTGGCACGCATTTCGTGCAAAGCCAGGCGCAAGATGGCGCGATCGATCGCGGAAATCCGCTCCAGGCGCCAATTCTCCGCGTGGCTGGAAATCAGCTCATCGAGCGCCGAGGCATCGTGCGCCGCACCCTCAAACAACTGATTTGCAAACGTTCGGGTCTGTTCCGCCGCCTTTGCGCTCTTCCAGAATTTTGCTTCCAATTTAGGGAAATCCTGCTGGCTCATGTCCCATTGGAAGAGCATCTGCATGCCAAATTCGCGGGATTTGCTCCGGAGCGACACGTTATTTTGGACGCCCCTTGCGCGTATTCGCCTGCTTCGGCGAGCCGCGCAATTTCCGCAAGAGTTGGCCCATCTCGATGGCGCCAAGCCCCGCTTCGAAGCCCTTATTTCCGCCCTTCAAGCCCGCGCGATCGACGGCTTGCTCCAGAGTGTCGCACGTCAGAACACAAAACATGATCGGGACGCCAGTATCCATCTGTGCCAGTTGCAGGCCGCGAGCGGTCTCGGAGCAAACATAGTCATAGTGCGCGGTTTCGCCACGAAGAACACAGCCAATCGCGATGAGCGCGTCATAGCGGCCCGTGGCTGCAAGCTTCTTGGCCGCAAGCGGAAGCTCGAATGACCCCGGCACATGCACGACGTCCACTGCTTTGTCCGTCGCGCCGCCGCGTTTCAAAGCATCCAGCGCACCTTGCAGCAGTCGCTCGGTAATAAAACCGTTGAATCGGCTCACTACGACACTGAAGCGCAATCCTTCGGCTGAAAGCGCTCCATCCATCTTCTCCGGTTGTAACTTCTCCGCCATTGAGTGTGGCCTGACTTTCTGAATCTTCTACCTTAACTTCCTCAACCTCATCTACGTCCTCTACTTCCCTTTAAATTCCGGGACTCGCTTTTCCAGGAACGCTTTCGTCCCTTCACGCATGTCGTCCGTGGCGCAGCACAACCCGAACAGCGTCGCCTCCAGGAAGAGTCCCTCTTCCTTCGTCATCTCCGTGCCCCGCTCAATTGCTTCCATGCAGTATTTCACGGCCAGCGGCGCCTTTTCGATGATCTTTTTGGCTATCGCCTCTGCGGCGGGCAGCAATTCCGCAGGCTCATAAACGTGATTGACCAATCCAATGCGCTGCGCCTCTTCCGCAGAAATCATTTCGCCAGTGAGGCAGAGTTCGTGCGCAGCGCCTTTGCCGCAGAGTCGTGCCAGGCGTTGCGATCCGCCATATCCGGGGATGATTCCCAGCTTCACTTCCGGTTGACCCAGCTTTGCGTTCTTGCTGGCAAGACGAATCGAACAACTCAGCGCCAGTTCGCATCCGCCGCCCAAAGCAAACCCGTTGATGGCGCAAATGGATGGCTTGCCCATGGTTTCGAGCAGATGAAGTACGCTTTGTCCATACAATGAAAATTCCTTCCCACTCACGGGCGTCTGCTGGGCCAGTTCATTAATATCGGCACCTGCCACAAACGCTTTTTCGCCGGCGCCCGTCAGGATAAGCACGCGCACCGACGAATCGTCCCGAGCATCGAGGAGCACCTCTTGAAACTCCTCGATTGTCTTTCGATTGAGCGCGTTCAAGACCTTGGGACGGTTGAACGTGACGTAGGCGATCCCGTCCTTCTTTTCGTAGAGCAGGTTCTCGTAGCCCATTCTCACGTCCTCACAAATTCATCGGTTTTGGATTCGCGGGATCCGTGTAGTCGTAGAAGCCGCGCCCGCTTTTCTTGCCGTGCCAACCTGCCAGGACCATGCGCTTCAGCAACGGTGGGGCGGCAAATCGCTTCTCTTTGAATTCCTCGAACATAATCTGGGAAATGTAGAGCGTGGTATCCAATCCCACAAAATCCAGCAATGTGAACGGTCCCATCGGATAGCCGCAGCCGAGTTTCATGGAATTATCAATGTCGGCGACCGACCCTACGCCCTCTTCCAGCGCGCGAATCGCATCCAGCAGATAGGGCACGAGCAGCCGGTTCACAATGAATCCGCCGCCGTCATTGGCACGCACCGGAGTCTTCCCGAGCTTGGCGCCAAACGCGACCATCTCCTCGTACACCCCGGGATCGGTGGCAATTGTGCGCACCACCTCGACCAGCTTCATGATCGGCACGGGGTTGAAAAAGTGTAGGCCGACAAAGCGTTGCGGCCTTTTCGTAGCCGCGGCAATTTCCGTGATTGTCAGCGACGAGGTGTTGCTGGCAAAAATCGTGTGCGCAGGACAGAGGGTATCGAGCACCGCGAACAGCTCGCGCTTGGCGGGCAACTGCTCGATGATCGCTTCCACAATGACGTCGCAGTCTTTCAACTCTTCCAGCGAGGTTACGCCTCTCAGCCGCCCACGGATCTCGTTTTTTCCCGCTTCCGTCAGGGTGCCTTTTTCAACGAGTCTCGCCAGATTCTTCTCAATTCCCTTCAGGCCCTTCTCCACCAATTCCGCACTTATCTCCCGCACAATTGTCGGAAATCCAGCCTGCGCGCATACCTGTGCGATCCCGGAACCCATCAACCCACACCCGACGACTCCGACTCGTTGAATCGTCATGCTGTTTCCTCACTTCGGCAGAACCATCTGCAACCGGCGGGAGACGACCACCCGTCAAAGTGTACCAAAGACGGGCGAATCTTGTGGCGAACAAGCTTGTCGCGACATTTCTACTTAAGGCGGGGATCTGCAGCTGTTCTCCAAGGGCTTCGACGATCTCTGCAATTCCAAGTCCGACTCCTCGTGGCGTGCGCGTGCCGGCAACAATCATCATATCGGTCGGGAAGAAATGTCCTTGCTAAGGGACAGCCTCAATTGGAAGGTGAAATAAAGTAGGATGCCGCCGCTGTCAGACTCGGGAACCCTTCTTCGGCCAACGAATCACAGTTTCGGTGTTTCGCCCACGACGACGGTGTCGCCGCCACGTTTGCGCGCTTCCTCAATGCTGAATTCTGCGCGGTTGATCAAGTCCGTCACGATGTCTTCGCTCTCGAATTCCTGCTTTGCCGTAGCTTCCACAATGCCTGCGCTCAGCGTGATTTGTGTCGAATCCCACGGCGGACGTACTCCGGCGGCGGCCCGGCGCAGTTTTTCCACTAGGCTTTGCGCTCCCACGGCGGAAGTATCCGGCAAGACGAACGCCAGCGCCCAGGACATGTATTTCACGGCCACATCATTCTGTCGCACCATGGGTTGCAAGGACCGCGCAAGCTGCTCCAGGAATTTTTCGAGTGGCGCCTCCCCTTGCTGCCGCAGCATCTCCGAGCCTCGATCGATCTGCAATATGGCCAAGGAAAGTGGCGTGCCCTGGGTGCGCGCCCGATCCGCTTCATTCAAAAGGCAGCCCACGTATGAACTGCGGCTCAGCAAGCCGGTACGATCATCGGAAACTCCCATGCGCCGCACCAGCGAACGTAACCGTGTGTGGCTCACGCTCATCATCATCTGGTCGCCGATGGCTTGAAGGAAATAGGTCTCGTTGGGCTTCCATTTGTGCGGCTTCGAGTGCGCCACGATGAGCATGCCTGCGGGCGCCTGTGTCTCTTTATCCGAGATGGACACGCCGAGCGCCGTCGCCAGCCCTAACTCCGCCAGAATGGATCCTTCCGATGCATCCACGATCAGCCCGCCCAATTCGTCTGGAACCGCCTTCTCCATTTGCGCCAGGAGGAACACCACTTGGGCTGCCGGCGTCGGTTTCAGCCCCGAAGCACAATACTCCGCTGCCATTTCCGGCGGCCGACCGGGCGCGCCGATGACCGCATGCGTCCGCGCGGCCTTCATGTACGTGCCGACCTCCGTTGCCGTGGTGTTCAGCATGGCCCGCGGAGTTTGCTGGCGGAAAGTCTTCTGGTTGATTTCGGAAATCTTCGTCAAGTCGCGCAGCGTTTCCGCGGTGTACACCCCGGAGCGTGCCGATGATGTGGTGGGTTGCGCCTCGACGATGGGCACGCCACCCGCCCGGGTTGGCACTTCCGGCTTGGCCGCAGCTTTCGGCCACCAGTTGGCCATTTGATAGAGACCCTGCAGCCGCGGGTTGCGGTCTTCCTCCCCCGGAAATGCAGCGGCTATCTTCTGTAATCTTTCTACCGCCTTGCTTTGCAGCGAATACTGAAGAAAGATCTCGGTCTGCACAATCAAATCTTCCAGTGTTTGCTGCTTCTTTCCTTCCTCCGTGACCGCGGGCGTTTCGGCGAGGTCCTGGCTGGCCACCACTTTCGGGTGCGTGGGAGGAGCTGCCTCAACCACTGCCGTCTTCGAGATGCGCCCGGCAATTGGCTTCAGGAGATTATCCGCTACACGGCCGCGGAGCTTCTCCAGCCGCTCCTGATTGCGGTAGTCGTAGGAATCGATGTCCACGAGGCGTTCCAACACCTCGCAGGACTTGTCAAAACTCCCGGAATTGAAGTGCGCATCGAACAGCTTGATGAGCACTTCGAAATATTGCGACTCCCGGTTCAACTCGTTGTAAAGAGCAGCCCAAAACTCCAGCAACGGTAGGGACTCCGGATGTTTTGCGCCGAGTTCCTCCACCTGAGTCACATAATCCACTTGCTTCTTGTCAGCGAACATCCTGCGCTTGAGCGTCTGAAGTATGTCAACGCTCTTCGCTTCCTGCCCGGCGTCGGCGAAAGCGTCGGCAAGCCCAAACAGGCGCGTGACGCCCTCATTCTTTTCTCGAAGCAGGCGCTCCAGAATCCCTCGCGCGCGGTCCAACTGTCCGGCTTGGTGCAGGGCATCCGCGAAAGTTTCCAGGAATGGCGCGTCGCTTTCACTGCCTGCAAAGGGTTCCAACAAGGCAGCCGCTTCGGCGGCCTCGCCATTCCGCAGTTTTGCTTCGGCGTACAACAGGGCTACGCTGCGCTCCTGTGGGGCGAGCCCGTAAGCGCGCCCGAGGAGGTGAAGGGCGTTCTCTTGCGCGCCGCTCGCCGCAGCCAGTGTTCCGGCGCGCAGGAAAGCTCGCGCCGCTAACGCGTTCTTGCCAAGTTGCGCGGCCGCTTCCGCCAGCTTCAATTGGCGGTTCAAATTTTCAGGATCAAGTTGTGCCGCGCGCTCCCAGCAGAACAACGCATCTTCCCCGCGTCCGGCCTGTCCAAAAAGTTCCGCCGCTTTGCTGTATTGATCGACGGCTTCTTCTGGATGATTCTGCTTTTGCTGAAGGAACGCATAGCGCGCGATGCGTTCCGGCGGCTGCGGGATCACTGAATTTTTCAGGAAGCGATTGAAGAGCGCCAGTGCTTTGGTTTCGTCTTTTGGTTCAACGAGCAACTCGAACAAATGGCCGTAGTACACCGCCGCCCGGTCAGGCAGCTCCAATCGAGTGTACAAATCTCCCAGCATCTGCGCGGCTTCGACGTTTTGGGGCGCTTCTGCGAGTGCAGCGAGATAGGCTTCTATGGCATCCTCGAAGCGGTTCTTCTCGAGGAACTTCTTTGCGCGTTCCAGATTCTTGGTGACGTCTCCGGCCATCGGCCCCGCTTACCTTTGATTATGCTTACTGCTTCTAGAATTGACCCGCTTGCGGCTGGTTCAAGGCATCTTCAACTATATACCGCTTCGCCGGAGCTGGCCAAAAGAGTCTGAACGACGGATGGAGAATCTGGCAAGAGCTGGCTGGACGGCCAGGTTTTGTCTGGGCTGACGCCCCTACGCGTTTATGGCAAACTAGATATTCACACGGCAAGATTTCGAGCAGGGTGAGTGGCGTTCGGCCCCCACGGCTAAGCTCGCCGTTTATCTCGCAGGACCATCAGGAAAAACCTGGCGGCAACGGACCCGAATGGACCCAAAGTTCGTACGAAATTTTTGCATCATCGCGCACATCGACCACGGCAAATCCACCCTGGCCGACCGCCTGCTCGAGATGACGGGAGCGCTCTCGCAGCGCGAGATGCACGAACAGGTGCTCGACTCCATGGATCTGGAGCGCGAGCGCGGCATCACCATCAAAGCCAAGAGCATTCGCCTCCACTACCAGGCAAAGGATGGAAATACTTACCGGTTAAATCTCATTGATACTCCGGGCCACGTCGATTTTTCTTACGAAGTCTCTCGCGCACTTTCCGCGTGCGAAGGTGCGCTTCTCGTGGTTGATGCCAGCCAAGGCGTTGAGGCGCAAACCGTGGCTAACACGTTTCTCGCCGCGGGCCACAATCTCACCATTCTTCCGGTGATCAACAAAATAGATTTGCCGGCAGCGCAGCCGGACTTCGTGAAAGAGCAGATCGAAAATGTGCTCGCGATTCCCGCGGAGGATGCCTTGCTGATAAGCGCAAAGAGCGGCATCGGCGTGGAAGATGTTTTGGAAGCCATCGTCCACCGCATTCCCCCGCCTAAAGGAAGCTCGGAAAATCCCTTGCAGGCGCTGATCTTCGATTCCTGGTTCGATTCCTATCGAGGGGCTGTAGTGCTTGTCTGCGTAAAGCAGGGCCGCATCGCGCAGCACATGAAAGTCAGACTCTGCGCCGGGAATGAAACCTATGAGGTGGAGCAGCTCGGAGCGCTCACGCCGAAGCCGATCGCACTCGAAGAACTCGATGCCGGTGATGTGGGCTTCGTCGTCGCCAACATCAAGCAGGTGGCCGATGCCCGCATGGGCGACACCATCATCGAATCTGACAGCCAGGCGCCGCCTCTCCCCGGTTTTGAAGCTACCAAGCCCATGGTTTTCGCGGGACTGTTTCCCGTGCTCGCGGACGAATACGAGCCACTGCGCGATGCACTTGGCAAGCTGAAGCTCAACGATGCCGCGTTCTTCTATGAGCCGGAAAATTCCGTCGCGCTCGGTTTCGGTTTTCGCTGCGGCTTTCTCGGCTTGCTCCACATGGAAATTGTCCAGGAACGCCTTGAGCGCGAGTTTGGCTTGAATCTCATCACCACGGCTCCCAGCGTGCGCTATCGCATTACCCGCGTCGGCGGCGATACCATCGAAGTTGATAGTCCCGCCAAATTTCCCAATCCGAGCGACATCGAAAAGATCGAAGAGCCCATCATCAAGGCCATGATCATCAGCAACGACGAATCTGTCGGCAGCATCCTCCAGCTCTGCCAGGACAAGCGCGGCTCACAAAAGAACTTTGAGTATCTTTCGCCTACGCGGGTCATGCTGACCTATGAATTGCCGCTCAATGAAATTGTGCTGGATTTCTACGATCGCCTGAAGACCGTTTCGCGCGGTTACGCCTCTCTTGATTACCATTTGTCCGGCTACAAAGAATCCGATCTCGTGAAACTCGACGTCCTCGTCGGTGGCGAGCCGGTCGACGCGCTCGCGCTCATCTGCCATCGCGAACACGCCTACGAGCGTGGTCGCGAACTAGCTGTTCGCTTGCGCAAACTGATTCCCCGCCAATTGTTCGAAGTCCCCATTCAAGCCGCCATCGGAAGCCGCGTCATCGCGCGCGAAACCGTTGCCGCCATGCGAAAAAACGTTCTGGCCAAGTGCTACGGCGGTGACATCACGCGCAAGCGCAAGCTCCTCGAAAAACAAAAGGAAGGCAAGAAGCGCATGAAGCGCGTCGGCCAAGTGGACATTCCCCAGGAAGCGTTCCTCGCCGTCCTCAAAGTCTCCTCCGACGAAGAGGAGTAGAATCAATCTAGGCAGGGATGGACTGAGCTGTGCTGCAGTTCGCAGGGTAGAAAAGGAGCTCACTGTGTCTGTCTCTCGAATTCGATTCACCCGCGTCCTCTGGTTGACTTTGGCAGTGCCTCTCTTCCTACTTTCGCCTTTAGCAATCCCCCATGCGCCGTTTCCGCAACAGGATGCTCCCCTGACAAAGGAGCAGCTTGATGCCCGTGATGCAATCAATCAGGGAGTTGCAGCATTCAAGAATGCCCAATTCGACGAAGCCGAGCGCCTCTTCCAGCGCGCAAAGCAACTTGATCCTTCTCTGCAGAACGCCACGCTTTACCTCGCTACAACCTACGCTTCCCAGTACATTCCAGGCGCCCCGAGTGAAGAGAACATCCAAAGGGGAAAGCTGGCAGCCCAGGAATATCGGGAGGTTCTCGGGCGGGATCCGACGAATCTGTCGGCCATTGATGGCCTCGCATCAATCCTTTATCAGATGGCTGGCCAACCATTCAGTCCCGAACTCTTCACAGAATCCAAGACTTTTCATCAGAAACATATCGAACTTAAGCCGCAAGATCCGCAGCCATACTATTCTGTCGGGGTGATTGATTGGGCTCTAGCCTACCGTGCGAACACGCAACTTCGCGCAGAATTCAATAAGTCTGTCGGAGGACAAGGTCTGAAGGACATGGACCCGCTCCCGGAATTCCTACGCAGTGAGTATGCGCGGGAGTACGGTCCTACTGTGGACGAAGGCATTGACCATCTGCATCGTGCCATCGCGCTGAAGCCCGACTACGATGACGCAATGGTGTACCTGAATTTGCTCTACCGCCGCAAGGCGGACATGGTTGCGAGTCCGGCAGAACGTGACCGCTTGACTGATCAGGCCAACGACCTCTTGGACAAGGTGAGAGACATCAAACAAAGCAGGGCCCGGAACACGCCTCGGGGAAGCAATTGATTTTGGAATGGTCTACGAGGACTGCTTACCGCGTACCTCCGTGCTCAATTTACCACGGTGGAGTGTGACCGTAACGCTGTCGCCCAAGGCAACCTGCGCGGCATCGCGCAGGACGTTTCCTGCGGCATCCGTGGCGATGGCGTAGCCGCGTTCGAGCACTCTCAGCGGGCTGCGCTCCTGCAATTGCAACGAAAGCCGCTCCCAGCGCTCCCGTTTCGACCGCAAGAGCCGCTCGGCGCGCACACCCAAA
>DASPTY010000134.1:0-12550 GCA_035623175.1 Candidatus Limnocylindrales bacterium
GAAGCTCGGGGCGTCCGGCCCGGTTTTCTCTTTCAATTCCAGCGTGAGCGGCAACTCGCCTGCAGAGGCGGATCGCAGCACGCGAATCGCTGCGGGCCAGTCAATGGTGCCGTCATAGGGCGGCAGGTGTTCGTCCTTGTCACCATGGTTATCGTGAATATGCCCGCTGGCCACGAGTTCGCGCAACGGCTCGAAGCTTTTTGCGATTCGCCCGTCCTCCGGCCCGTCGACCAGATGGGCGTGCCCGACGTCGAAATTCACGCGCAAGGCCGTCAGGCGGGTCTCCTCGATGAACGACCGCAAGTACGACGGCTCCCCCATTTCGCTGGTCGTATTCTCGAGGCAGATAGTCACTCCGACGTGCCGCGCGTGCAGGCTGAGATGCTCCAAGGAGCTGAACGCCGCATCGCGCTTGCGCGGGTCAGCCGTCTCGCGTGAACCACCCATGTGCAAGACCATCCTGGAAAAAGGCAAATCCTCCGCCGCATCGATCACGCGTTTCAACTCATCCATCGCCTCGACGCGCCGCACGCGCTCTACCTCCGTAACTGACAAGGGCGATCCACCCTCTCGATAGACGCTGAGATCGCGGCTTGTGGGCGCGTGCAAAGAGCTTAGCTGAAGCTGGTTGTCCGCGAGTGCCTGTGCGACGGCCTGCACTTCCGCCTTGGTAGCGTAGTCGAAATGGCTGCGCGCCGCGAAAACCTCCACGCCGGCAAACCCTGCGCCGCGAACTTGCGCCAACAGTTCCCGCGTGAGCTTCTTTGAGACGAAAAGATAGGTCGAGAGAGTCCTTTGCATGACAACCAGTTTATCGCGAGCGCTGCTGTGGCTCATCCCTTAAGGTACGAGGCGTTTCCATGCGGAAGGCAAACCGCGAGTCACAAGCCCTAATATCCGATCGCCGAGCCGTTGTCGCGCGGGTCCGCCGCGCCGCAGCGTTCTCCCGTTTTCGGGTCGATCCCGATGGCGTTCACCAGCCCTATGTGGCCCTTACGCTTCACCTCGTACCCGCGCGCCCTCATCTGCTCTTCCATTTCCGGTGAGAAAAGCGCCTCCATCCGAATTTCGTCCGGCAACCATTGATGATGGAAGCGCGGCGCATTGATTGCGCTCTGCGCATCCATTCCGAGCCGCATCCAATTCAACACGGATAGCAGCGTCGCGGAAATGATGGTCGCCCCGCCCGGTGAGCCGGTCACAAAACTGAGCTGGCCATTCCGCAGCAAGATCGTCGGTGTCATCGAGCTGAGCGGCCGCTTGCCCGGACCGATGGCATTGGCCTCCGACTGGATTAGCCCAAACAGTTTGTTTGGCACGCCCGGCTGCGTCGTGAAATCGTCCATCTCATCGTTCAAAAGGAATCCCGCCGAAGAGGTCGCATGCGAGCCATAGCTGTTGTTCAACGTGGTGGTGCAGGCGACGGCATTTCCTTCCGCGTCCACCACGGAGAAGTGGGTCGTATTCGTCCCTTCGCCGAGGCTAATGACGGTTTCTGGCGCAACACTCGCGCTCACCCCGGATGCGCAGACGTGCGGCTTCCCGGCGCGCACGTCTTTGCTCGAACTGGCGCGCTGCGGATCGATCGTGGCGAGCAACTCTTTCGCATAGCAGGGACTCGTCAATCCCGCTACTGGGACACTCGAAAAATCGGGGTCTGCCAGATAAGCCGCGCGATCCGCGAAGATCCGCCGCATCACCTCCCCCACCATGTGCACGCTCTGCGGGTCGTCCCAGCCGCTCAACGCCACGTCCTGCAGCATGTTCAGTGCTTCGATCACCGCCACGCCTCCCGAACTCGGGGGCGGCGCAGAAAGCACTTCCCACCTTGCACCGTTCACGTCGTAGCCAGCGCGCAGAACTTCACGCACTTTCGGCTGGTAGTGGGCGAGGTCATTTAGCGTAATCAGACCGCCGGACGAAGCCATGTCCCGCGCCAGCATGTGCGCTGTTCTGCCTCGGTAGAATTCCTTTGGCCCCTTTTTCGCGATGCGCTTCAGCGTGGCCGCAAGCTCCGGCTGGCGCAGCGTATCTCCCACGCGATACGTCTTTCCGTCATTCAGAAATATGTGCTTGCTCATCGCGAAGCGCTGCAAGTCTTCTCGCTGCTCGTTGAATTCACGCGCCAGCTTTTCCGTGACGGGAATCCCCTCCTCCGCATAGCGAATGGCGGGCTGCATCACGTCCGCCAGCTTCATCTTGCCGTGGGTTTTCAAAATGAGCGCGAGCCCTGCGACGGTGCCCGGCACGGCCACGGAACGATAGCCGAGGGTCGCCGCTTCATTGTCCAGCGTGCCGTCGGGCTTGATGTACATGTCGCGCGTGGCTTTTCCGGGAGCCGTTTCGCGATAGTCAAAAAAGGTGGATTTTCCCCCAACCATGCGCACGAGCATGAATCCACCGCCGCCGATGTTTCCAGCTCTGGGGTCGACGACCGCCAGCGCAAACGCCGTGGCTACGGCCGCGTCAACGGCATTGCCTCCGCGCTTCAGAACTTCCACGCCCGCCTGGGAAGCGAGCGCATTATCCGTCGCGACCATCCCGTGTGCGGCGCGCACGGGTTCGCGCGGCCACTCCTTCGGAATGTCCGGATGATCTCTGAATTCGTTAGCCGTCTGCGCGCTAAGGCGAAGCGGAAGTGTAAGGAGAGTCAGAATGACAAGTATGGTTTGAAAAGTCTTTGGTCGCATGACGAACAAAAAACAGTATGCGATTCATTCCCAAGCGTCAAGATAGCCACAGGACCATTCGGATTCATGCGTCGTGAGAACCACTGGGGCGGTGACACGCGGGAAATCTCTGCGCGAAACTTCCCGTGCGGGAGAGGCAGAGCAGGTGAGATTTGAGGTAAGCTAACCCGGGAAATTCGGGGGAAATTGAAATGCGGAAAACATCATGGCTGCGTCTGATCGTTGTTGTCCTAGTGCTGGTGGCAGGAGGCGCCGCGCGCGCCCGGCAAGCTCCGCCTGCCGACCTGGACGACTGTGTGGCGCGTTCCATGAAGACCTTCGATGTCCCCGGCATGGCCGTTGCCATCGTGAAAGACGGCAAGGTTGTCTCCTCCAAAGGCTACGGCGTCCGCAAGCTCGGCGAACCCGCGCCCGTGGATGAAAACACGCTCTTCGGCATCGGCTCCAACACCAAAGCGTTCACTGCTGCGGCCCTGGCCACCCTGGTAGACGCAGGAAAAATCTCCTGGGACGATCCCGTCTACGAACGCCTCAAAGGTTTCGAGATGTACGATCCCTACGTCTCGAAAGAGATGCGCATACGCGATCTTCTTTGCCATCGAAGCGGCCTGGGGCTAGGTGAAGGCGACCTGATGTTCTGGCCGCAAACGACCTTTACACGGGACGACGTCGTCTACCGCGTGCGCTTCCTCAAGCCGGCAACAAGTTTTCGCACCACCTATGCTTACAACAACCTCATGTTCGTCACGGCCGGCCAGGTTGTCGCCGCCGTCAGCGGCAAATCCTGGGACGACTACTTGCGCGAAACTTTCTTCGTCCCCCTCGGCATGAAAAACACCAACTCCACCGCCACCGCGTTCAAGCCGGGCGACAATTGGGCCCTGCCGCACTTCAAAGTTGACGGCAAACTCCAGGCGATTCCCGTCGAATCGCTCGACAATGCCGGACCTGCCGGCTCCATCAATTCTTCCATTGCCGATATGTCCAAATGGGTTCTTCTCCAACTCAACCATGGGAAAATTCCCGGGACGGAGACACGCATCTTTAGCGAAAAATCCTCGCGCGAAATGTGGGCGCAACAAATGATTGTGCCCATCGGCGAGGCGCCTCCAGAACTGAAGAGTATGCAACGGCGTTTCTCCGGTTACGGCATGGGATGGGGGCTGCGCGATTACAAAGGAAGAAAGCTCGTCGGCCATTCCGGCGGAGTACTGGGCTATGTCACGCGAGTCCTGCTGGTTCCCGAAGAGAATCTCGGTGTGGTCATTCTGACCAATTCTGAGGAGGACTCCGCGTACGAATCCGTGCTCATGCACATCCTCGATGCCTACCTCGGCGGACCGACGATGGACTACATCACACTCTTCAAGGCCAGAGACGACAAGCAACGCAAGGACGCCGAGGAAACCATGGCAAAGGCGAATCAAGCGCGCGCCGCCGATTCCAAGCCCTCTCTACCTCTCGAGAAGTATGCCGGGGATTATTCCGATCCCTGGTACGGGAAAGTGAGCATTCGCCTGGAAAACGGCGGCCTCGTTTTCAAACTAGAACGCACGCTGAAAGGTCTGGCTGACTTGCAGCATTGGCAACACGACACGTTTGAAGCTCACTGGCGTGACCGCACCGTCGAAGATGCCTTCGTTACCTTCACCCTGAAGCCCGACGGCTCCATCGACCACTTCACCTTGGTGGCTGTGTCGCCTCTCGCCGACTTCAGCTTCGATTATCAAGATTTATATTTCACCCCGGTGAGGACGGACGTGAAGAAGTAAGGAGCTAAGGAAAAAGGAAGCCGCGCCCTGAAGAGGCAGGCTACTCTTCGAGAAATTCCACGGTAGCGGGACCGGGGAGCAGGCCCGCCGCAGTGCCGCGTCTAATCAACTCGCGCACGGCTTTCTTGCCCTTCTCGCCGTAGCCGAGCGTCCACTTATTCACGTACATGCCCACAAACTTGTCCGCAAGTTCCGTGTCCATCTCGCGCGCGAACTGCATCGCGTAGTTCAACGCCTCTTCGCGATGTTCCAATCCATACGCCACGCTGTCGCGAATCGTCTTGGCAATCAAACAGCCCACTTCGGGCCCCAGCGCACGGCGGACGCCGTTCCCACCCAGCGGCAAAGGTAGGGAAGTACGCTCTTGCCACCAAATCCCGAGATCCACGACGCGGTGCAGCCCGAGCTGCGGGAAAAAGAGCTGTCCCTCGTGGATCAAAAGCCCTGCTTCGACCATTTCGTTTCGCACAGCCTCGATGATTTTGTCGAAGGGCATTACCACCGGCTCAAAATCCGGTTCGTACAACTTCAGCGCCAGGTAAGCGGTCGTCTTGAGCCCTGGCACTCCAATGCGCTTGCCCTTCAGGTCCTGCTGCTTCATCGGGCTCGTGGCTACAACGATTGGGCCGTAGCCTTCGCCAAAACTCGCGCCGCAATCCAGCAAAATGTACTTGTCGCGCAGCGACGGATATGCCGCAAAACTCAGTGCCGTAACGTCATAGGTTTCCTTGAGTGCAGCTTCGTTCAACGATTGGATGTCCGAAAGCGTGTGGGTGTATTTGTACCCCGGTGTGGCCAGCTTGTGCGTGGCCAGAGCATAGAACATGAAGGCGTCGTCGGAATCGGGAGAGTGTGCCAGCTTGATCTCCCTCGGCTCCTTCTCTGTTTTGGATGCCACTTGTCTTCCAGCCATGGGCTTGTCGATTCCTTTGCCCGGGCGGTTCCCTCCACAGAGACGAATTCGCCCTCATGCGGTTGTCCGTTGGAACGGGGAAGAGAGGGCGAGCGACGTTGGGACTTTCGTGGCTCTCGGCCGGGCTTACTGTTTCCGCAAGAAGACTAACATACACGCGCCCGACGAACAAACTTGCTGCTCGTCGCTAGGCTGCGGAGACCAGGTGGGCAATCGCGTCGTCGAAATTCACTTTGCCATCCAAATACGGCTGCCAGTACAACTCCAGGAGAAGGCGATATTGCTCCCAGCCGCGCTGCGTCAGGACGTCACGCAGCTCGTAAGGCACCTGGCTCAGATTGGATGGCGAGGGCGCCGCGTCACCTGCTCCCTTCTCGGCCTGAGTTTCCTTGATGACCGGGCGGAGCACTTCAGCGGTGGTGTAATAAATCAAAGCGTGCCACAGGTTACGCGGAATTGGTTTTTCGCGCTGCTTGCACTGCCGGTTGATGGCGATTTCCACGGGTTCGGCAATGCCGTGCGACGCTTCGTGAAACAGCACTTCCAGCGACTCCGCCGCCTGATTCCGCACGTCGGTGCTGGAGATTGTCACGCGCAGGGGGTCCAGCGTCGTGTACGCTCCCGCGGCATTCGCAAACGCGCAAACTTCCACACGAATTTTTTCCTTCGGCCACTGCGTCTGGTAGACGTCGGCGAGCCGCTGCGAAAGCCCGACTCCTTGTTCTCTGACAAGCGGCGCGACCCGCGCCACCCACCGCCGGTTCGCGCGGTCCTGATCGCTCCACCAGTGCGCGCGGTAGACCGGCGCAACCGCTTCCAGGATGATTCCGATGTTCCCGGGCAAACCCGCATCGCAAGCGTGCTTCTTCCTGCCCAGTAACTCGTCGCAATCCTCGAAATCTCCAAGCTGGTTCTTGAGCAGAATCAGGTCAATATTGATCAGCAAGTCTTTGTCCGCGTAGCTCGCGACGTAGTAGGCAATCGCGGCATCCCAAGTTTTTTGTTCCGCCGGAGAAAGTGCTGTCGCGGCTACGCTCTTTTGCTTAAGGACGGGCCCTTGCGCTTTCGCGGCTGCTTCGCGTGCCTCTTTTGCGGCGATGCGGGCTCGCGCTTCGTGATACAGAAAGTGATGCAGGTTCACCCAGAACCCGCTATGAAACTCGAACACCGGCAACGGCCCATAAATCGACTCCACTTCCTGCCCACGACAGAAGGGAACTGTCGCGAGCAAAGCCGCAAGGCACGCAAATATACCCGAGCGCAAGAGAGCCGGCCGCATATCGTCGTATCGAAATGTTAGCTCATCTCGCGCTGCGCTCAAATTCTCAGCTTGGCGGCGGGCCGGCCTCAGGGCTGGCGTCGCACCCTAAAATTCTCTGTCTGGATCCTCGATCCAGCGATCCAGCTTTGCCTGCTCCTCCGGCGTCACGTTCTCAAACGCGACACCCATTCCCAAGCCGTAGCTCACGTACACCACGCGGCCAATCGCTTCAAATACTTCGTCGTGATGGGTGATTCGGAGACGTACCTTCGAACCCTGGGGGACAGGGTTCAGCGTGTCAACATAGCAGCCCGTGCGGCTGATGTCCGAAGTGCGCGCGCTCAACCTGGCGCCGCGTGGCAATTCCACCACGTCCGCAGCCAGCACCATCGGATATCGCGGCGCACCTCGCCGCTCTACCGTTACCTCCGGCATGCACCTTCTCCGTCTACGCCAGCGCAAGGCTGGCGTATCTGCCCGGAGGGGCGCTATTTCGGCCGGTGAACACCCAAGGCCGATTGCCGGATGACCTCATCTCATTTTCCGGCGAGGGGAACAGGTCCGCAATAACCTACGATGTGAAATCGCCAATGAGTAAATGCGCGGTGTGCCAGATTGCGACAGCTTTCACTGCACCTTGGGATCGAGGTCGGTCCCGACAGCTCCGTGGTGGTCCGCTCCGTGTAGAACTCCAGAGGAATCGCGGAAAAACGAGCGCGCGCCGGTTCGACCGTATTCCGCAGGGATGGCCGCCAGTTCGTATTTCGCCGGCGCTCCGGAGGCGTTCGATCCCACGATGACGTAGCGGAACGAATAACCGTCTCTTCTTCCCGAGGCGAGTTCTTTCTCAACCAATCCCGCCTGCTCGCTTTTCGCCGCGCCCTTCGCCGGTGGACCCAGCGCTGCTAGCGTATCGGGCAAGCGCGTATACGTGACGCGGTATTTCTCGATCGCGGCAGCCAGTTCCTTCATGGAAAGCAACGCGGACTTTTCGTTGGATTGAATTTCATCGCGGTCCCACTCTTCCGCGAGCGTCGGCAGATCCAGCAATAGAACGCCCAGCGAAAGCAGCTTCCACTGGCCATTTTCGCGCACCAGTGCCATTGTGACGCGTCGTGCATCTTCGCCCTCGGTATCCGCAACGTCGCTGACCTCCAACGGCAAATAAGCCAGGTTGTCGCGCACTTCGGCCGCGCCAATCAAAAGCTGCGTGGTCACATCCGGCGTGACACAGAAGACTTTGAAAGTTCCCGCTTCGCCATTTTCCGCGCGGGGCGCTCCCGGCGTGTTCAGCAGCACGAAACGCTTCATGAGCTTGGTTTGCGCGGCCGGCGTCATGTGCGCGAAAGCGTCCGCGTTTCGCGCGGTCAGGTTTGCGCCAAACTGAGTGGCATCTTGGGAACACGCGGCCATCAGAACATTTCGCAGAATCACTCCTGGCTCGCTTGCCCGCTCGGCTTGCGCCCCGCGAGTGCTAGCAGCCGACAGCAGCCCGACGATCAATAGGCCTGCGCCCTTCCATATTCCATTTCGCGACCTCAATTTATCCCCTCAACCGAGCGCCGTGCTCAGAATACTGGCCAACTGCTGGGTGAACACCGACCTCGGCATTACCTCTGTCGCGCCAGCCGCCCGGGCTTGTGCCGCAAGTTCGGTCTGCACATGCGACAAAAAAGCGATCACCGGCAACTCTTTCTGGGTTGCGCGAAGGTGCGCAATGGTTGCCACGGGGTCGCTCTTGGCATTCAGATCCACGATCACCAGCTTGGTCGGACCGTCCAGCATGCCACCGAGCGCTTCCACATTTCCCGCCACCTTGAATTCCACGCCCAAGCGCTTCGCCGTTTCGGCCACCTTCATTTGAAAGAACAGGTCGTCAATCAACGCCACAACGCGGCCCATGTTTTCTCCCTCTTGTGATAGGAGTTCGTTTTTGTCGCTTTGCGTCTCGCTCTCATACGGCTTAGAATCAGCCTGCCTCGCCGAGGCTTTTGATGCAACCTCTTTCTCCTGCATCTCCGCTTCAAATCACGCTCTACACCCGGCCGGGCTGCCATCTTTGCGAAGAGGCTAAAGCGATCCTCCAGCCGCTGCTTCAGGAGTTTGGCGCGCCTCTGCGTGAAGTGAATATTGACGCAGACGCCGAACTCACGCGGCAATTCGGGATGGACATTCCCGTGGTTTTCATCGGCAGGCACAGAGCCGCGAAGCATCGCGTCAATCCGCTGCAGTTTCGCCGCCAGTTGGAGGAAGCCCGCGCGCGGGCACGGAGTTAGTGCTTGTCGCCGGGGCTGTGCGCGCCCACCGTCTCGTCGGGCACGTCGCCGGCACGGCCTTTTACGCGGTCGTACACGCTGACCTGGCTCACCGAGCCCAGCGCTTCGTTATAAAACGTCGGTACGCCCAACGCCGTGCGCAACTCCTCATTGAACTGGCGCAGATTCGCGAGCTGAGGCGCCAGCGCCGGCACCTTCGTGCCATCATCGGTCAGCAAAAATTTCTGGTAGCCCGCATCCCACAACCGCGTGAACTGGCCCTTAAACATGATGCTCGGCAGGATGGTCATCTGGAAACGCCCGTCGGTGTTCTGCCGGAATTCCGCGGCGGAGCCGTACTTTTCGACGCGCACAACGCCACGCGTGCTTCCGACGGAAAAGCCCAGCGCCGCCAGGCTGTCCATCTGCGTCTTCTCAAATCGTTCTTCCACGTTCCACATGGTTCTTTCAGCGTAAACAATCTCTTTGGCGCTGTAAAGCTGGCCAAAAGCGGTGTAGAGGGCATTCTCCCGGTCGGGAAATGGAACAAACCTGCCTCCCGGCGCGTATCTAAAGACAAGGACGGGTATCCTCGTGCAAGCACTCCTTCAAGAATGGCTCTCTGTCTGGAAACAGGATTCGTCTTCTGCCCCAGCATTCGACAGCGCTTTCACACCCCAAGTGCAAGCCACCCGCGAAACCTGCCTTGACCTCTTTCTGCAGTCGGTCGAAAAGGAGTTGCGTGATCGGCCCAACACCAGGTCCGAGCGCAGCGCTGCGCAAAAGCGCATCACCTCTGCTTTCACGACTTTTGCGAAAACAGGCCTGGACTTGGGCGATCCCCATCTCGAACTGTTGCTTGATCACGGATTCTCCAGTGTCGCCACGCAACTTGCCCGGGAAGCGCGCCACCTCGACCGCGCAATCAGCGCCGCGGACATTTTTCAGGCGTGTCGAAACGCGTGGACTGCGTGCGCTCTGCAATCGCTCATGGGAAAGCCCATGCGCCTCACTCCTTCAATTTTCGCGTACAGCATGCTCTACCCCTACACGGACAACTATCTTGATGACCCGTCGACTTCTCTCGCCGCCAAGCTCGCTTTCAGCGGCCGCTTTCGCCAGCGTCTCGAAGGGCACGCAGTGGCCCCGCTCAATGAGCGGGAAGCCAGCATCTGGCGTCTTGTAGAACTCATTGAGGAGGAGTATCCCCGCACCGATTGGCCGGAAGTCTACATCCGGCTGCTAGCGATTCACGAAGCGCAGGAAAAAAGCGTGCGCATGCTCCGCTTCGGTTCCTCGCCGGATAATGTGGATGTCCTCAAGCTCAGCTTTGAGAAAGGTGGCACATCCGTGGTGGCGGACGCCTGCTTGGTTGCGGGTTCGCTCTCGCCCGAGGAAGCGCAGGTTGCCTTTGGTTGGGGAGTGCTGCTCCAGCTGGAGGATGACCTCCAGGATCTTCAGCAGGACCTGCGCGAAGGCAGTCGCACGATTTTCACACAAGCCGTGGTGGACGCGCGTTCCGGTCCGTCTGGCGGTGCTTCACTCGACGATCTCACAACGCGCATGCTGCAGTTTGGCGGGCGCGTGATACGGCTGATTGAGCGCATGCCAGCGGATCGCTCGGCGCTCCATGGCGCAGCTCTCAATCACAAACCTTTGAAAGAGATGATTCGCATGAGTTGTTCGCTGCTGCCGGTGTGGTCCGCGGGTGATTCCGCCAGGCACTTTACCCGCGCCTATCTCGCGCAATTGGAATCTCACTCGCCCTTCCGCTTCGCCGCCCTTGGCGACAGGCGCAAGAAGCTAGCTCACTGGACGGCACCCTTGACGCGGATGTTCGAGTCGTTCCTTGAGGAGGAACAGGATGCCGCAGCGCCGCTGTTGCTCGCAAATTTCCTCATGCCGCGCTCAGCCTTGTCGTAGATTCCAGATTGGTTCTGGGCATGCGATCGGCACACAATCAGTGAGTGGAGAGAAATCACGCACCCTGTCCAAAAGAAGCAAAGGAAAGGGCACCCTCGTGTGCGAATCCGGGCTAGCTACTCGACGCAGGAGAAATTGCTGGCATCCTGCGAATCGCCCTGGCCTTTATAGCGAGCGTACTTCGGGTAGGCGCAGAGAGGCCGGCTGCGGCCGGGAAACGCGCGCCCCGTTGCGACCACGAAATCGGGCGCAGTTCCTTTCTCCACCCAATCAACGATCGCCGTGAGGAGATCGAACTCATCGAGCGCAGCGGGGCCTCCGCCACAATGTCCCATTCCGGGCACGAGGTAGAAACGGCTCCAGTTTCTCACTTGGTCCAAGCCGCCGTTGTCTTTGCTCATGCGTTCGTAATAGCCGAGGGTATCGAGGAAGGAGAACCAGGGGTCACTGGCGCCGTGATAGAAGAGCAGCTTTCCGCCGTGGCCGGAAAAGGTGGAGAGATTCGTCCAGGTCGTGGTGTCGGTGAGAATCTGGTTGGCATTTGCGCGAACGCCCGCGGCCTGCTGGTCAACGCTCACGTTCGGAGGCAGGACATTACCGATAATGTTCGGTCCGGGCATCGGCAGAAAGCTCAAACCGGGGCCCTTGAGTTCCACGACCATGTCCGGGTCATAGGGAAATGGCGGATAGACTTGATTGCCGGCGGAATCCTTGGGGCCGCCGAAGGCTTTCTGCAAAGCGGTCACCTGATCGGCCAAGAGACATCCATCTTGTTTTGCTGCCTTGCATTTCAGGACCGCGGGATCGAACTGACACGCTTTGCGATTGAAAATCATACCGTCCTTCAGGCCGTCTTTGTCGTCGCAGGCGTCGAGGATTGCCTTCACGAGGAGCCCTTTGTCGGAGCTTGAAAAGTCCTTGGTTGGGTCCGGCTTGCCGTCTGCGTCCTTGGGAGCGATTTCCGCAAATGCTCGCATGGCCCAGGACACGCCGATGTTGGAATAACCGGTATTCATGGCTGGGTCGCCGGAAACGATGCCGTCAAAATACATCGGGTAGCGCTGGGACATCACCATCCCTTCGCGGCCGCCAGTAGAGCAGCCGACGATATAGGAGTGCTTGGCGGGCTGACCGTAATACTGGGCGATGATCTGCTTCGCGAGCGCGGCGACGCGGCCGATGGCGACGTAATCGAAATCGAGGCTGGCCTGTTGATCCTTCATGAAGGAAGCGTCGAAAGCCTGGCCCTTGTGGCCGGTGTCGGTCGTGACGACTGCAAAACCTCGTGCAAGTGCTGGAACCTTGCCCGCCGCCGAGGCCCCGTATGGATCGCTGACAAAGCCGTTCAACCCGCCTCCACCCTGGAACAGGAAGAGGCCGTTCCAATTGTCCGGCAACGCGATGGCGAAGCCGATGCCATAGGTCCTGCCGTCAACGCCGGTGCGCTGGTCAATCATCCCGTCGGCACGGCAATAGCTGGGGATCGGCACGCCGATGGTATCGGGCAAAAATGGCATGGGACGGACGGTGCCTGGCGGGATGGTTGGGACGGCCTCCGTCTTGGTGATCTCGAGATTTACCCCTTCCACTTTCAGATTCACCAGATCGGAGCACTTCTTGGCGGGAGCGATTCCGCCTGCCGCAGCGGCCGGGGTTTGCCCGTAGGACGCCGAAGCCGCTCCGAGCGTCAACAAGATCAAAAGTCCCGCCACAAAAACTCCATTGGAATGCCTCAT
>DASPTY010000135.1:0-9283 GCA_035623175.1 Candidatus Limnocylindrales bacterium
GCTCCTCTCTCCCTGGGCAGGTACATCTCGCCTATGCCGTGGAGCAGATTCTGGAGGCATTCCCATGAAAAAGATTGATCGCATTCGTGAAACGGTCAGCATTCTGCCAACCTCGACGTACCTGTCGAAAATGCACGATGCCGGCTGGAGCCTCGTGGCTCTGGAATGGGAGCGTGAAGTCGAGATGTCTGGCGAGCCCCCCGAGCCTACCGCTCAGCCTGAATACGAGGAAATTCCTTTCGGCCTCCGGATCGCTGCCGACGGCCGCCATCTCGAAGACGACCCTTTGGAAATGCAGACTCTTAGGTTTCTTACGGAAATGATCGTTCAAGACGTTTCCTTCAAGAGCATGGCCGACGCTCTCAACATCCGCGAGTACCGCACCCACGATGGCCATCCCTGGAACGCCGCCACCGTTTTCAAATTGACTCCTCGCCTCATCGAGGTCGCTCCGCGCATCCTCTCCAGCGCCGAATGGGAATCCCGCCGGAAGCAGCTCTCGCGCGTCACTTGGAACTCCTGACCCACCTAGTCGCCCATCGAAGCGAGATCACCGCCTGCGTCCGCGCGATCCTGACTGGAACTCGCTCCATAGTCCGAGCGCCTGCAGTTCCTTGTCGAGACCGGTATCCTTCATGAGTTCTTCGAGTTCGGCTCGAGTCTGTCGCTTTCCGATGGGCTCCGCGCGATCCGCGATTCCCCAGGCGGTGACTGCGGCGAGCACCGTATTCAGCTTGAGTTCGCGAATGTCCACCTTGTCGAACGTATCGGATGCCGCGTGATAGTTCCCTAGATAGTTGGCCACTTCCTGATTTGCATACAGCGTCGGGACGCCTTCGAGCAGAAAATCTAGGTGATCCGAGCCGGTGGTGGCGTCGAACGTGTCCGAGTCCACGCCCCAGCCTGCAAACGGCTTGAGGATTTCCCGCACCGCTGCCTCGATGTCATGCCGGCCGCCCAGGGAATAGCCGGTCGTGCGGCCAACTCCATCATCAAAAATGACCACCCCTCGATATCTGTCCATTTCCGCACGATGCTCCCGCACATATTCCCGTGAGCCGATAGGACCCTGCTCTTCTCCGGAAAACAGAATGAAGCGAATCGTGCGGCGTGGCAGCAGCCCGCTGGCCTTGATGGCGCGCGCTGCCTCGATGACCAGCGCCGCGTTGCAGCCGTTGTCCAGCGCGCCAGTTCCCAAATCCCAGGAATCGAGATGCGCGCCGAGCACAACGATCTCATCCGGTTTCTCATAGCCTCGAATTTCGCCGACCACATTGAATTGCTCGACCGGCCCGCTGGCGTTGTTTGGCATCATCAGCCGCAAACGCACCTTGCCGGGGTTCGCAAGAGCCATGCGCTCGAGCCGCAAGGCATCCTCGCGCGCAACCACGGCCTGGGGCAACGCCTCGAGCTTGCCGTCCTGCGAATTCGTATGGCGGTACAGCAACTTCCGCTCGCGCTCGCCCATCCACAGAACCGCGGCAGCGCCCGCCTTCACCCCGCGCTCGATGATCGGGGGCGGCACATCATATTCCTTCGAAAGATCCTGCCAGGTGTGGCTGACTTCGGTGTGTACCAGGAGAATGGCGCCCTTTAGGGATCCTCCGGCGCGCGCAAAATCGGCTTCGCTGCCTTCACCGACGAAAACCAGTTGTGCTTCGATCCCACCAGGCGGCGTGGCCGGCGAAAGCCCGACCGAAACAAGCGAGACGGGGAAACTCACTGGGCCATGGACCTCAAGGCGCGTATCGCCTTCGCTCCAAACGACCGGTAGCATGTACTTTTCGGTGTGCACGTCCACTCCCGCAGCGCGGAACGCGGTGACCCCCCAATCGACCGCCTTGGCCATCTGCGGCGAACCGCTGACTCGCCCTCCGATTTCATCGGTGAGTTTGCGGAGATTTTCCTCGAGCGGCGAATCGCCCATCACCATCGGCGTAATCTTGGCCGCAGCTTGGGCGCACGAAGACACCTCTGTCGCCGAACACCCCGCGGCGCCTTGAATCCCTTGCGTGGGACGAAGCGGCTCGGTTTTTGGGGAAGGAATCTGAGCCGAGAGCAAACTTCCAACAAGGCAATGGACCAAGGAGGCAAAGAAGAGTTTGCGAGCGATCATGACTATCCTTCTGCTTCGATAAATTCTCGCGCAAATTATATCGCAGGGAGGGGAAGGGGCCGAAATTCGTCAGCTCCTCGCAGAATTGGCCTGCACTATGAGTGAGAAAGCAGTGCGTCGCTAACGCGAGCGACCTGCACCATTTCCTCCACGTCGTGAACCCGCACGATATGCGCGCCATTCAGGATGCTGGCAGCGACTGTGGCGGCGGTGCCCCAAATCCGCTCCTCCGGCGGCGCGGGTTTGCCCCTCCTAGCCAGAGTTGCGCCAATAAACCCTTTGCGCGAGGTTCCCACCAGCAACGGGTAGCCGAGCCTAGCGAGCGACGGGAGCTTCGCGAGTAGTTCGTAATTTTGCTCGAAGGATTTCCCGAATCCGATGCCGGGATCGAGAATGATCTGCGACTTTGCGACTCCAGCGCGGCGAGCGACCGAAATGGACCGTCGCAAGCCGGAGATAACGTCCCGAAGCACATCTTTCGCGAACGGCAGCTTCTGCATCGTCCGTGGATTACCGCGCATGTGCATCAAGATGAGCGGCACGCGGCGGCGCGCAGCCACTTCGGCGATCTCGGGATCATTCCTCAGTCCGGAAATGTCATTGATAATGTCCGCGCCCGCGCCGATCGCGATCTCTGCCACGCTGGATTTTTGTGTGTCAACTGAAACGGGAATCTTCATTCGCCCGCGCAAGGCCTCGAGAACCGGCAGCAGCCGCGCCAGCTCCTCCGCTGCGGAAATACCCGTCGAGCCCGGCCGCGTGGATTCCGCCCCGATGTCGAGGATGTCCGCGCCCGCCCGCTGCATCTCCAGCGCGCCGTCCACCGCCTTCTTCACGCTGAAGAATCTTCCGCTGTCGGAAAAACTGTCCGGCGTGACATTGAGCACGCCCATCACAAGCGTTCGCCGGTCAAGGACCAACGCGCGAGAGCGCAGCTTCACGACAAAATGTCTTCGCAGGAACATACGCGGTTAGCAGTGTAGCCCAGGAGCGGAGTTCTCAGCGAACCATCGCAACGATCAGTGTGACATCGTCGCTGAACTCTCCGGCGCAAAACTTTGCAACCTCTTCCATCACGCGACGCTTGCATTCTGCCGCCGATCCGGCCGCGCGGCCCGCTACCGCCGCAATTCGTTCGTAACCGAATTCTTCGCCTGTGTCGTCTTCCGCTTCCGTGACTCCGTCGGTATAAAAGAGCAGCCGATCACCAGTGGTAAGTTGGACTGTCGCGTCTTTGTAAGCCCATTCCGGCAGCACACCCAGCACCCCGCCCTGGCCCTCTAGGAGTTCAGTTTGCCCCGAGGAACGGAGGAGCAAGGCGGGGCAATGACCGGCGTTTTCATAAGTGAGTGTGTGGGTTCGCGCGTCGAAGATGGCATAAAACAAGGTGATGAACTTGCCGGGGGCAACATTGCCACAGACAAAGGCATTCAGCTTTGCGCAGACACTTGACGGCGAAGCGTCCGGCATCGCGTACGCCCGAAACGCAGCCTGGAGGTTTGCCATCAGCAGAGAGGCAGTAAGGCCCTTACCGGCCACATCCCCCACACAAATGCCAAGACGGTTTTCGTCCAGCCGAAGCACGTCAAAGTAATCTCCTCCGATGGTGCGAGCAGGTTGCCATGCGCCAGCCAGATCGAGGCCGGGAAGTTGCGGCAATTCCTTGGGCAGCAAATCTCTCTGGATATCCAGCGCTCGATGGAGCTCCTGTTCCTGCTGCTGCAGGGCGACGTTGCCGTGTTCGACAGCCTGCTCCAGTAGCTTGTTTTTTTTCCGAAGGTTACGTTGCACCTCTCTCACGGTGTACCCGACGATGCTAGCGCCCATAGCGACAACCACAGGCACCTGCCAATTGTCTCGAAAGAATGTCCAGTACGGCGTACTGGTGGGTACCATCCACCGCAGGAGCGTAATCGAGCAGAGTGCCCCAACAAAACATCCCACTGCCAGGATGGGAAGAAGGAGCACCCAGTTCCAAGGGAAGGAAAGTTCATCAAAAAACCGGCTTGGGAGGACTTGGAAGAAGTAGAGGAGATTTCCCACCACCAGTATGCATACAGCCAGAAACAGCAGCGGGACCTGCACTTTGAGCGCGGCAAACAGAGCGGTGATTAGCACGCCGACGAACACCACCTCTTGTTCGACACGCAGAACATACCGGAGGCGGGGCAGCCAGACGGACTGCAAACTATTCTTAGCAATGGCCAAGAGACTCCTCCATCGACAACGCCAACTTAGCGCGGTCGCAGAAGAAAGTCAGTAACAGGTGAACATCGATTCAATTTGCAGCGGAAGTGTTCAATCCAGATCGAAATCCCGAAGGGGCTTTTCGGCGGGTGTGTCTTTGGCCTTCTTCATCGCCTCTTCAAACTTCTTGGCGAGAATGTCTTCTTTGTGCGTTTCCTGGAAGAACGAATCCGCGAACTTGTCTTCTCGCTGCCTTTTCTGTTCTTCGAGGATGCTCGATGCCTTTGTCAAGTCCACGTCCGGTCCCGGCTTGACCGGAGCCTCATGCGAAAGCACCGCCCCGAAAATCGGATCGATTACCAGCTTGGCCTGGCAGCACGGGCAAGTCACATTAAGATTTTCGCCGTCTTTGATTCCCATGCGGTCATTTTACCTCCTTTGCAGGTTCAGGCAAGCTGCGCTACGGAAGCTAGGGGGTGAACGAGGTAAATGAGGCAAAGGACAAGGATCGCTTCCATGCAAGATTGAATCGTTTCCTACACCTCATTTGCTTCCTCAACTTCCTCTGCCTCCAAAAGAGAAAAGGCGCGATCCCTCGCGCCTTTCTCTTCCCACTTGTCACTTAGAACTTACAACTTACACCTCTTCAAGCCTTCGCTGGTGAATCCCCCCGGGTAAATCCCGGCGCCGGTCGCAACTCCGGCCGGACCACCTTCGGGTCCGTACTCGGCGCAGCCTGTGGAGGCGGCGGTGGAGGCGTGCGCGGCTTTTCGGGAAGCGTCTTGCCTTCCATCAGCATCTTCACTTCGGTGGCGTCGAGCACTTCACGCTCAAGCAATGCCTGAGCGATCCGGTCGAGCGTCTCCCGATTGGTCTTCAAGATGTGGTGAGCTTTTTCGTAAGCCTCGTTCACGATGCGCTTCACTTCCTTGTCAATTTGCAGCGCCGTGTCTTCGCTGAAGTCCCGGTGCTGCGCGATCTCGCGCCCAAGAAAAATGGCCTCTTCCTTCTTTCCGAACGCCAATGGCCCAAGATTGCTCATGCCCCATTCGCAAACCATGTTGCGCGCGATGTCCGTTGCTCGTTCGATGTCGTTGCCCGCGCCGGTGGTGATGTGGCCAAGGAAAATTTCTTCTGCCGTGCGGCCTCCCATCAGAACCGCAAGCGTTCCTTCAAGGTATTCCTTCGTGTACGTATGCTTGTCCGCTTCCGGTAACTGCATGGTGAGCCCAAGCGCCATGCCGCGCGGGATGATGGTGACCTTGTGCACTGGGTCCGCGCCTGGTGTCACCGCCGCGACGAGCGCGTGGCCTGCTTCATGGTACGCAGTATTCTTCTTCTCTTCATCCGAAAGAATCATGGACTTGCGCTCGACGCCCATGAGCACTTTGTCCTTGGCCATCTCGAAATCGGCCATGGCCACGAACTTGCGATTCTGCCGCGCCGCCCACAGCGCCGCTTCGTTCACCAGGTTAGCTAGATCCGCGCCGGAAAAGCCCGGAGTCCCGCGTGCGATGATTGACAGTTCCACATCATCGGAGAGAGGGACTTTGCGTGTATGCACCCGAAGAATTTCTTCCCGGCCTTTCACGTCCGGACGTGCAACCACGACGCGGCGATCGAAACGTCCGGGTCGCAGCAGCGCCGGGTCAAGCACGTCAGGCCGGTTGGTCGCGGCAATCAGGATTACGCCTTCGTTGGACTCGAATCCATCCATTTCAACCAGCAGGGCGTTCAACGTCTGCTCGCGCTCGTCGTGCCCGCCGCCAAGTCCGGCTCCCCGGTGACGCCCCACCGCGTCAATTTCATCGATGAAAATGATGCAAGGAGCGTTCTTCTTACCCTGCTCGAACAGGTCGCGCACGCGGCTTGCGCCCACGCCGACGAACATCTCCACGAAGTCCGAGCCGGAGATTGAAAAGAACGGCACATTCGCCTCGCCCGCGATGGCCCGCGCCAACAGGGTTTTGCCCGTGCCCGGAGGCCCGACAAGCAGCACGCCCTTGGGAATGCGTCCGCCGAGCTTTTGGAATTTTTGTGGATCCTTCAAGAACTCGATGATCTCCTGCAGCTCTTCCTTTGCCTCATCGCTGCCCGCGACGTCTTTGAATGTCGCTTTCTTTTGCTGCGCGGAGAGCAGCCGGGCGCGTGACTTTCCAAAGCTCAGCGCCTTGTTGCCGCCTGCCTGCATCTGCCGCATCAGGAAAAACACGAAGCCCGCCAGAAGCAGCAAGGGCAGAGCATTCAGAAGAATCAGCACCCAATCCCCGCTGCGCACTTCTTTCACGCTGAGTTGCACGCTCTTGTCGTGCAATAATTGTGTGAACTTGGGAGTCTCTTCCTTAGGGATGGTCACGCGAAACTTGTGATTGGCTGGGCGAACGTATTCGCCTTGTGCTTCGTAGCTATTCGGCGAGAGGTATAGGGTAACTTCCTTGACGTCTCCCTCTTCGACCTTGGCCATGAATTCGCTGTACGTGGGATTGTCTTCCCGGGCGGCCTGGCCGTTGTTGGACACCAGCTTCCAGAGCATGACGCCCAGGAAGACGATGGAGATCCAAAAGAGTATCGTTTTTGCCGTGGAACTGGAATTCACTTTAACCTCTCAGTTTTGCCCCTGAACCAAACTACCAGAAATCGGCGCACTCCGCCTCTAGCGCTTCTTCCTGCGAACCTGCTGCGATCCCGTTGTACGACTTCCGGTCGAACCTGCCACCAGGTTTCTCCTGTTCCGCCCCGTGCCATTTGACGCGGCAAGGCCGTACCCGCACCACACCAAATTAGATGCAGTGCGGAACGCAAAGTAATCGGGCTCCAGGGCCACGCGGCGCTTCGAGATCTTGTCCAGGAGCACAGCTAGGCGCAGCGACCGCGGCTTGTTCTCCCCGATGCGCCGAAGCAGAAAATCCTGCGTTATGCCGCTGTCGAGAACTGCGTCAACCAGCAAAACATCTCGGCCTTTGAACTCGGCGTGATCGCCAGAAGCGTTCACCGCGGAGCGGTTCCCGAAGAACACCTCGCGGCGCTGCTGCCCGGCGTGTTCCACGTCGCGAACGTCTTCCCGCACAAAGTGAAGAACCACAGGTGAGTCAATGGCGCGAATCAAATCGGCGGTGAAGATGAGTGAACGATCCATCGTGACGACGATATCCAGTCTTCGTCCCTGAGCGTCGCGCGCAATTTGCCGCCCCAATGCCCTGACGCGGTTGGCAATGCGAGCTGCAGAATATGTGGCCGCCTTTGCCATGGCTACTTCAGCGGAACCTCAGTAATCACGACTCCTGTGCGAGTGGACTTCCCGGCCGCATACTCGCCGGCCACGGGCAAACCTCGAACCCAGGCGATCTTTCCGTCCGAAGTCAGCACTGGCCAGGAAGCCTTTTCCCAGCGGCTGACGCCCACTTCATTCAAGAGACGCGACAATTTGTGGCGTTTCTGATGGCCAAAAGACTGCACCGCATCCCCCGGCCGCCAGTTACGAACCACGAGGGGCGCACACAATTTTTGCTGGTCAAGAACCGCCCCTGTATCACTAGTTTCTCGCCCTTGCGGAGGCCAGTCAATCACCGTGAAACGTAAGGAACACGAGTTTTCCACTACGTTCAGCTCTGTCTGCCGCGCACTGAGGTTCACAGGATACGAGTACGGCTTCGCCTCCCCGGCTTCCGGCAAACCCTCAGCCATTGCGCGGAAAAACAGCGCGTCATACTCGCGTCGAACCTCGACTCCTCCCGGCAGGTGCAGCGCTTTCCCGCTATCGGCTCTCTGCGCCAACTCCAGAAGGTCATTCACGTGCACCGCACTCAGCTGCCCGGAGCGGGGCTTCACCCTTTTCACTAGAAGGCGAATCATCCGCTTGCTC
The DNA here is from genome assembly GCA_035623175.1 of Candidatus Limnocylindrales bacterium. Classification (GTDB taxonomy): domain Bacteria; phylum Acidobacteriota; class Terriglobia; order Acidiferrales; family UBA7541; genus Acidiferrum. The sequence goes on from DASPTY010000135.1 coordinate 8,166, forward strand.
ATCGCCTCCGCCGCGCTCCGCGACCACGCATTCTTGACACTGTCCAGCGCCTCCGGCTCCAACTTTGGCGCGATCAGGTCTCGCAGCAACACTCGCCACTCGCCTCTATCTTCCTTCGCTACCAGAAACAGTCGCAGTTCCGCAGAACTGTTCAGCCACGCGTCCTCTTCCCGCGCAAGATCGGCAAGTTGGCAAAGATGCTCGACCACCGCAGGTTGGAACTGCTTTTCCAGCATAGGCATGAGCTTGTGCCGGATGCGCGCTCGCGTGCGTTTGATGTCGCGGTTGGTGGCGTCTTCGCGCCAATTCTGGTGCCGCGCTCGCAGATAATCACGAAGCTCGGCTCGGCGAATTCTCAGTAGTGGGCGAAAGACCGCGCCCGCTTCCGGATGAATCCCAGCCACGCCGGCCAATCCAGTGCCGCGGAGAATGTGGGCAATCACGGTTTCGGCTTGATCGTCGGCAGTATGAGCCACAGCGATTCTGTCCACACGCCCTTCGCTGACCAGCCGATCGAAGAACGCGTAGCGGCTGCGACGCGCCACTTCTTCCAGATTTGCGCGCTCGCGTTTAGATTTCGCTGCAATGTCTTCGCGAGCAACGAAGAATTCCAAGTCGTGTTGCGCAGCAAGCTTGGCCACGAACTTTTCGTCCGTGTCCGAGGCTTTGCCGCGAAGCTTGTGATTGAAATGGACAACCGATAGAACGATGCCGAGTTTCTCGCGTAGTTCCAGCAGCAGGAGAAAGAGCGCAACGGAATCAGCGCCACCAGAGACAGCAACTCCAATGCGCTGGCCGGCCGAAGCAATCGGGTGGCGGCGATGCTGCTGCAACAGCCTTTGAACGAGGTCTGCGCGCTCGGGGCGGGCGGACTTCCGCGGGCTCTTTTTATTGGGTTTGGGCATCTGCGGGTATCGTAACAACCCGCGCGGAGGAGGTCGAGCGCGTGAACGTTATAATTCGCGGGCCACGTGGAAGAGGAAGAGAAGGGACAACTGCACGTCGCGGAACAGGTTCAAAGGCACTTTGTGCACGGGAATGCGGAACCAGTGCTGATCCTGCCAACGCTGCCGCACATGGCCCCAAAACGCTTCGAGATCGGCGCGCGTATACACCTT
>DASPTY010000136.1:0-15270 GCA_035623175.1 Candidatus Limnocylindrales bacterium
GCAACAATGTATCTGGGCCTTCTGGCATCGCTGCATCATCCCCATTGCCTGGTATGGACGAAATCGCGGCGTCGTGATCATGAACACGACCGCGTTCGACGGCCAGTGGACCCGCAAGGTCATCGAATGGCTCGGCTTCGGAACCGCGCAGGGCAGTTCCTCGCGTGGAGGATTGCGCGGCTTAAACGTGATGGCGCAACGCATCAAGGAAGGACTCGATTGTGGCTTCACGATTGATGGCCCACGTGGTCCTCGTTACGTCGCCAAGGTCGGGCCGGTGCTGCTCGCGCGGATGACCGGCTCGCCCATCATGGTGTTCCACGTCGGCGTGGATCGCGGAAAAACTTTCGAGAGGACCTGGGATCAGTTTTGTTTGCCGCACCTGTTTGCCCACGCGATTGTGATTGGAGCGCCGCCGATCAACGTGCCGGTGGACGCGGATTCCGACACGATTCGGGCAAAACACGAAGAGATGCAGAAGGCGCTCGAGCGCGTGCGGGATATTGCGGAGGGTTGGTTCTCCTTCACGGAGGAAGAGCGCAACCACTACCGCCTGGAAATTGGGCCGTGAGTCTCCCGGAAATTCCGCAATTCAGAGTTGAAGAATAAGACTTGGCGCAGCGGCGGATTTACGCCACTACACCTGCTTTTCGGTTCTAGTTGCCGTCGCGCTCGCCCAACTTGACGGTAACATCCAGCTTCTTCGCGCCGCGATAGAGAGTGACGGTCACGCTGTCGCCGGGGCGCTTGCGATTCAAGATGACGTTCATGTCGAATTGATTGGTCACCTTTTGACCATCCAGCCCAACGATCACGTCGCCGCCGATGATGATCCGGCGCATGCCCGCTTGAGCGACGCGCTCTCCGCCGCGAATTCCTGCTGCCGCCGCTGGACTGTTCTTGGGAGTCTGTTCCACCAGCAAGCCTTCTTGCACCGGCAAATCCAACGCTTCCGCGAGCCACCCTGCCACCGAAACGGTCTGCACGCCGAGATAAGCGCGGCGCACTTTTCCTTCGGTCATCAGATCGTTGGCGATGAGCTTCGCGGTGTTGATGGGAATGGCGAAGCCGATGCCCGCCGTCGTGCCGGAAGGAGTGTAAATGGCGGAGTTGATCCCGATAACGTCGCCGTGCGTGTCAATGAGTGGCCCGCCGGAATTGCCGCGATTGATGGACGCGTCCGTCTGGATGGCTTCATCAATGAAAGTCGTGTCGCTGGTTTGCACCGTTCGGCCAAGCGCGCTGACAACACCCGTTGTCAGGGTTGACTGAAAGCCGAAGGGATCGCCGATCGCCAGAACTTTCTGCCCCACCTGCAGTGTCGAGGAATCACCCAGCGGCAAGGCGACCAATTGCTTGCCCTTGGGATCGATCTTGATGAGCGCCACGTCATTGCGTTGATCGGCGCCGATGAATTTCGCGGGGAAACGCGTCTTGTCGCCGAGGATCACTTCGATGGACTGCGCCCCAGCAACGACGTGAAAGTTCGTCAGGATATACCCGCGCGAATCAATGACGAAGCCGGAGCCCGCGCCTTCCACCGGCACAGGGTCCATGAAAAAGTCGTACTCCGTTGCTTTCGTCAGGATGTTTGCCACCGCGGGAGACGCCTGGCGGTAAATCCGCACGTTGATGGATTCGTCCTCGGTAAGAGTAGCGTTGTGATGCGCCGAGGTCGTCTGGAGAGTACCTCCAAGACCTTCGCCGGCACGACGAGCCTCGACATCTTGCGGTTGGCGCGGCCCGTAGCGCGCTCCAATCCAAAACGCTCCCAGAATCAGAATCAGTGCGAGCAAAATGAGCCGCCCGCGGCCCAGGTCAGTTCCACGTATCATGACAGTCTTCCCTCAAAATTCCATCCGTACGGATAGTATAAGGAAATTCCGCCGGGGCTTCACGCTGGCTTGCGGGCGCAGGGTAGGGGGAACTGCGGAGCGAGGCAGTCTGGCGCCGGAGCGCGATCTGACGTGCGTTTCAGGCCGCGATCGAGACGATCTTGGACTTGCGGCCCGGCTTCGACCCTCCGGTCAATTCCTGCTCGGCGCGGAACCAGTCTTCCTGTGCGTTTCCGGGGGTGCCGCCGCGTTCCAGGAAAATCTGATACGCGCGGAGAGCGATCTCCTCGTGTGTGGGCCGGCCGTTTGCCTTCGCAGTCTTTTTGCTGGCCTGCGGGGCAGTGGTCTTCTTCTTCGCCATTCCTTTCTCCTTCGTACTGCTTATTTGATATTAGGCGCGTGCTTAGCCATTCATTCCCTATCAATTTTCGCGCAGGTGCCGTTTCAGATAAGCCGGAAAAATTCGATGCTGAGAAGCAACTTATTTGATGGATGGGAGTAGACGAACTGTGGGCGTGGCTTTCTGAGAAGGAATCGGGTGGGGAGAATGAATTCTCCCCGCCCGCTTGGTCTGGATGACCTAGAAGTTGATTTTCCCGAAAACCTGAACGATGCGCATGCCTTCCGCAGCCGAGGCAAACGCACCGTACGGCGTGGTCGGCGAAACGGCAGCCGTCGTGATGGTGCCGAAAGCGCTGCTCGCGTTGTTACCGACGGGATTGTCAAAATTGGGGTGATTGAGAATGTTGAAGAAGTTGGCGCCGAGCGTGAGTTTATGACGCTCGGTGACGTTGAAAGATTTCTTCAGGTTCATGTCCGTATTGAAGTAGCCCGGCCCGCGGAAGGCGTTTCGGGCGCTTGCGTTGAAATTGGTTGGAGTCGCAAAACTGGCGTCCGTAAAGCAAGGAGTGCTCGTGTTCACGCAACTCCCGCCGAAGCTCGTAGCCATTCCGGACACGGGTGTGAACAAAACGGATGCCAGGTTCGCGCCATTGACCGTCAAGTTGTTTGCCGTAAACAAACTCTCCTGCTGGCCGTCCACGATGCTGAAGGGCAGACCCGTCCGGTAGAAGAAAGTGCCGGCGACCTGCCACCCCCCCGCGACCAGGTTCAAGAGGTGGTGCGAGGACTTGAACGGGACGTCCCAGACATAGTTGGCGCTCAATTGATGCCGCACGTCATAGTCCGAGGCCCCATAGCCGAGATTGGGATTGGAAGGATCAATCTGCGTCAGGATGCTGTTGTTGACGCTGTAAGGCAGAATGCCTCCGTTCGAGACGTTGTCCAACGCATGACTGTAGGTGTAGCTGAAACGCCCGGACAACCCGTGCCACAGGTTCTGTTGCACGGACCCGGTGACGCCGTGGTAGTCGGAGTATCCCGCGTTGGTGAGTTGCTGAACCGCGGCAACGCGCGGATCCGGCGCCGCGCCGATCGGTAACTGCGTAAACCCGCCGCTGCAGATGGCCGCGGTGCAGAACCCGTTCATGTACGGATTGAGGAGCAGGATGTCATACCCATGATTGCCCACGTAATTCAGGGAAACCAGAGTGTTTTTGGCAACGGTGTGCTGTATTTCGAAGTTCCACTCCAGGAATTTGGGGTTCAAGGTCTTGCTGGTCGCATCGTAGAGCGGAGGGACAGCCTTTGCGCAAGCGGGAGCGGACGCCTGATACTGGGCCAAAGTCAGGCCGGAAGTAAACGCCGACTGGAAGGCAGAGTTGCAGGTCTGAACGAGGCTCACGCCGCTTCCTGCTTCGGACGGATCAATGGTCCCGCCGGGAACGGAGAAGCTGACGACCTCGGGGAAGTTGGACGTGAAGTTGTCCAGGATGGAACCCGGGTAAAGGTCGGTGAACAGTCCGACGCCGCCGCGAATGACGGTCTTTTCGTTGATAGGGCTCCACGCAAAACCCACGCGCGGCTCGAACACTACTTTTTCGACGTCGCGAAGTATGCTGCTCTGTCCCGCCGTCACCATCTGATTGAACGGTATAGAAGCTTCGTGGGAGAGGTTCTGGAATGGAACCGTCGGAATGGAAACGCAGTCGGATTGACACACGCCGCCGGAATTGCGGTCGGCGCGAATCGCCAGCGTCAGCTTCAGTCTTGAGTTGATGCGCGCTTCATCCTGGAAATAGAGTCCAAAGCTGTAAATGGCGAGAGGTTGAGGCGAGCTCAGGGCGAAGTTCTGCGTCGTGCTCGTGCCGACCGTGTCTGTGGCGAAGCCAAGCAGGGTTGTGGATATGGCGGCCGGATTGGTCAATTCCGAGGCGCGATAGTCGCTGACGTCGTCGCGCCGGAAATTGACGCCGAGTTTGAAGTTGTGCCGGCCGCGCTCTATGGCGAGGTCGTCCACCAGTTGCCACTGTTCGACGTTGCGTCCTTGCGGGAAGAAGAAAAGAAACGGGAAGAGCCCGCCCACGGCGCCAAGGCACGACATGCCGGTGTCCGACGAGCAAAGGATTTCCGGAAACGTCTGGTTGGCTGCGGCCAGGTTGGTGGACTGGAAGATTGCGGAATACCAGAGGTTCGAGAAAATGAAATTGTTCGACATCGTGGGGCTGAAGATGTGGGTGTAATTCAACTGCCCTTCATCTTGCGGCTGGTGGCTGATGGCGTTGAACGCAGGATTGATGGGGTCGGCGTAGGTGGGTTGAGTGCCACGATCGAATTTGAACCGTCCAAACACCTTGTCGGTGTCGCTGAAGGAATAGTCAACGCGGCCGATCAACATCCATTCCTTGTTGCCGCTTGATCCCGCCAATGTCACGGCGCCAAGGCAGTCAGTAGACCCGCTGGGGAGGCCGTAAGTGCCGCCGGGGCCGGCGAAAATGCCGCCCTGGAAATTGTTGCCGGGATCACCGCCGCACGTGTTCGCCGTGGGAACCGCATTGGCAGCGCCCTTGGCGTTGTTGTACAGCGAAAAAGCTTGTTGGTAAAAGCCGGTCGCCGTCGAGGGGATTGTCGAAAGGACGTAGTTCTGAAATTCCTGCGTGGGGAGAAAGGATTCGGAGGCCGTCGCGAAAACGTAGCGCAAACCCTCCGTATCCACGAAGAAATAAGCCTTGTCTTTCTTGATGGGCCCGCCAAAATCGGCCGCCCACTGATTGTTGTTCTGGAAAGGCTTTGGCTGGCCGCTGGCTTTGAGGAAGAAATCCTCGGCGTTCAGAGTCCTGCCCGTGTAGTAGTAGTTGGCGCTGCCATGAAAGGAATTCGTGCCGGAGCGGGTGGAATAGTCAATTTGCGCGCCGGCTTGCCGGCCGTACTGGCCAGTGTAGCCATTGCTGACCACCGCAACTTCCTGGACGTCGTTGCCGCCCAGCAACAGGTTGCTCGCGCCGGAGTTGTTCAGGTTGAGGAAGGGATCGTTGTAATCGTTCCCATTCACGGTGAACAAGTTCGAAGTGCCGGGCAAGCCGAAAGCGCTGAAGTTGCCGTAGCCGTTCCCGCTGGAGGTATTCATCGAGACGCCGGGGGCGGTCTGGGCCACGTACGTGATGTCATTGCCGGGATTCGGAATGTTCTGAACCGTGCGAGTGTCGAACGTGGTGGCGATGTTGGCGTTTTCGGTCTGCAACAACTGGTTTTCCGTGGTGACTTCGACGGTAGTCGTGCTTGCGCCCAGTTCCATGGTGACGTTTACGGTGGAATTCTGGCCCAGAAGAACGCTGACTTTTCGCGATGCGGTCTTGAACCCATCCTTCTTGATGACCAGCGTGTAGTCGCCGGGTTTTAAGAGAGCGAATTGATAGCTGCCTGTGGCCGAAGTCGTCGTGGAGTAGTTGTCGCCGGTGGTGACGCTGCTGAGGGTCAATGTGGCGTCGGGTACGATCGCCCCGGTGGGATCAGAGATGGTTCCGCTGAGTCCCCCGGTGACGATCGTTTGCGCAGCCAGAGGGATTGCCAAGCAACAAACAAACAGCAAGCAGAGAATCGTGGTGCAACTGAACTTCCTTGTCATGATTTAGTCTTCCCCTAATCAAGTTTCGACTCCTCTCCATCATGACCACTCCAGACACACCACCCGCTTCACCTCAAAGGCGTTTTCACCCCGTCCACTCGCAAGACCCTCTTTAACCTGGAGAAGCCTCAGCCTGAAGCGACCGAGGCCAAGCTGACTTACCACACGACGTTCTTCCGAACCAACACTGCACCAGGATTGTGCAATCTATTTGCCAACCCGGTTGCCCCATACGTCAGAAAATGGAGGGTTTATGCCGTGCAGATTTTGCATCCCTGGCCCTTTCTCTACTTTTCGGAAGATTTCTATGATTTCTGAGCGAAGAAGGCGCGGGGCACACACCTCGCTGAAAATGTAATCCCGCTCGAATCATGCAGAGATGCACTATGCCGCAGCGATGGTTGATATGTGAGTCCATGCTCCAAGGTGTTTGCAGCGTGCTTCATCGTATGAAGGCAGCACGCCCAAAAAACAAAACAGCCCGCCACGAAGGCGGGCTGTTCGCACTCTAAAGTTGGAAATTCTCAGGCGACTGTAACTTCCTTGGAGAGGTAAACGTCCTGAATCGCGTTCAGGAGCTTTACGCCCTCGCTCAACGGACGTTGGAACGCCTTGCGGCCGCTGATTAGGCCCGTGCCGCCGGCGCGCTTGTTGATGACTGCCGTCGCAACGGCTTCTTCGAAGTCGCTGGCACCGGAAGCGCCGCCAGAATTGATCAATCCCGCGCGGCCCATGTAGCAGTTGGCCACCTGGTAGCGGGTGAGATCGATCGGATGATCGCTGCAGAGGTCCGAGTAGATGCGCTTGTCGAATTTGCCGTAGCTGGAATCGCCAATGTTGAGGGCTTGATAGCCGCCGTTATTTTCGGGCAGCTTCTGCTTGATGATGTCGGCTTCGATGGTCACGCCGAGGTGATTGGCCTGTCCGGTAAGGTCCGCGGAGACGTGATAGTCCTTGTCCTTCTTGAAAGCCGAGTTGCGCAGATAGCACCACAGAACCGTGGCCATGCCGAGTTCGTGGGCGCGGGCAAAGGCTTTGCTGATCTCAATGATCTGCCGGCCGCTGTCCGTTGAGCCGTAGTAAATCGTGGCGCCCACGGCGGCGGCTCCCAAATCGTAAGCCTCTTCGACCGTGCCGAAGAGAATCTGGTTGAACTGGTTCGGATAGGTGAGCAGCTCGTTGTGATTGATCTTCACGATGAAGGGAATCTTGTGCGCATACTTGCGCGCCACCGACCCGAGAACGCCGAACGTGGAGGCCACGGCGTTGCAGCCGCCCTCGATCGCCAGCTTCACGATGTTTTCGCCGTCGAAATAATCCGGGTTCTTCGCGAAGCTGGCCCCGCCGGAATGTTCGATGCCCTGGTCCACGGGCAGAATCGAGAGGTAGCCGGTCCCCGAGAGGCGCCCGCTGAAGAACATGCGGTGCAGATTATTCAGCACGCGGAGATTGCGATCGGAGACCCCGTAGACGCGGTCAATGAAATCCGGGCCCGGAAGATGCAGCCGCTCCTTCGCGATTTTCGGGTTCTTGAAACCGAGGAGCGATTCGGCTTTTGCGCCCAGGTATTGTTCGATTGCAGAGGTTGTTGCCGTTGCCATTTTCTTCTCCTAGTTAGTTGCGAGTTGCGGTTGCCAGCATCGAGCCGGCGGCCTGGTCCACCAGCCAAAGCAGTTTGCCGTTGACCGGTTGAATCAGTTGAGCCGGGAGTTGCTCCGGCTCGTAAGGTCCTTCCAGGACCGCCTTCAAGGCCAAAGCCTTGTCCGAGCGGGTAACTAAAAAAATCGCGCGATTCGCCTGGTTCGCCGCAGGGGCAGTGAGGGTGATGCGTTCCGTGAACAGCTTGCCGATCCAGTTACGAACCACAATTCGAGGGGAGGCGTGTAGCGCCTTGGTTCCGGGAAAGAGCGACAGGGTGTGCCCTTCATCGCCCATGCCAAGGAGCACCAGATCGAAGGCCGGGTACTCGCCATCCTTCAACTTAAAGTATGCGCGAAGTGCGTGCTCATATTCCAGTGCCGCTTTCTCGGCATCGGGATTCTCGGCCTTAATACGAGTGATTTGGTCCGGATGAACCAGCCCTTTGGAAAAGAGCGCTTCGTTCACCATGCGAAAATTGCTATCTGCATGATCCGGGGGGACGTGACGTTCGTCACCGAAGAAAAAGTGAATCTTGCTCCAAGGAATCTTCGCGCGAATCGTGGGTTCGTCGGCGAGGAGCGCGTAAAGCGCACGCGGTGTCGAGCCACCAGAGAGAGACACGGTGAAAGTACCCTTTTGTCCGACCGCTTCGTTCGCCGCTCGAAGAAATTCCTCAGCCGCGCGCCGCGTGACACCGGCGGCATCGGGCAGAATCACTACTTCACTTTGGCTTGGAGGGGTCATAGAAGAGTCGCGCCCTTGTTGCCGACTCCGGGAGCGGCAACACGCCCGCGCTCGTCCAAATCTTCCTCGCCGATGCGCCGCCATTCGCGGCCATCGCGTTCGAGAAGTTCTTCCGCTTCGACAGGCCCCCAGGAGCCCGCGGCGTAATTTGGGAAACCGCGCGGGGGCAAGGCGTGCCAGACGTCGAGGATCGGCTGAATGACGGTCCAACCTGCCTCGACCATATCCGCGCGCTGGAAAAGCGTCGCGTCTCCGGCCATGCAGTCGCGGAGAAGCCGCTCGTAACCGGTGCCGTGCTCGACGCCGAAATATGTTTTGTAGTCGAAGTCCATGTTGACAAGACCGAGGCGCATGACCGCGCCGGGCACCTTGGCGCCAAAACTGAGAGAAATTCCTTCGTCAGGCTGGATGTGAATCACCAGGCGATTGGTCTCGATGTTCTTCACGCCTGTGCCGCGGAACAGCACAAACGGAGTGCGGCGGAATTGAATGACGATTTCCGTGGCGCGCATGGCGAGACGCTTGCCGGTGCGAAGATAGAACGGCACGCCGGCCCAGCGCCAATTGTCAATTTGGAGCTTGAGCGCCACGAAGGTTTCGGTGTTGGAATCGTGGCGGACGTCGGGCTCATTGCGATAACTGACGACGCGTTCGCCATCAGCCGTGCCGTCGGCATACTGCCCGCGAACCATGTTGGTGAGCACCTCTTCGGGGCTCAGCGGCTGGATGGCGTGGAGAACCTCGGCTTGCTTGTTGCGAACTTCGTCCGCATCGAAGGAAATGGGAGGCTCCATCGCGGTCATGGTAAGAAGTTGGAAGAGGTGGTTGGGGACCATGTCGCGCAGGGCCCCGGCAGTTTCGTAAAAGCCGCCGCGGTGCTCGACGCCGACAGTTTCAGCAGCGGTAATCTGCACGTGGTCAACGTAATTGCGGTTCCAGAGAGGTTCAATAATGTTGTTCGTGAAGCGGAACACCATTACATTCTGAACGGTTTCTTTGCCGAGATAGTGATCGATGCGGTAAATCTGTTTTTCGTTCAGCGTTTTCTTTAGGTCGCTATTCAGTTGCCGGGCGGAATCGAGGTCATGACCGAACGGCTTCTCGACAATCACCCGCGTCCAGTGGCCCTCTTCCTCTTTTGTAAGACAGGCTGCGCCGAGTTGATCAACGATAGGCGCAAAGAAGCGCGGCGCCACAGCCAAGTAGAAGAATTTGTTGCCACCCGTATTGTGGGTTTTATCCGCCTCGTCGATCTGCTTTTGGAGCCGCTTGAACGCTTCCGGATCTTGAAAATCTCCTTTCACGTAGTAGGTGCGCTCACTAAGCCAATCCCACATCTTCAGATCAATTGGATCCGGGGCGAATTTTGGCATCTCCTCGCCAAGGGTCTTGCGGAACGACTCCGTATCCAGATCGTTGACCGCGAAGCCGACAATCGCAAATTGCTTCGAAAGAATTCCTTCCTGAGCAAGATTCAACAGGGCAGGAATCAATTTCCGCTTGGTCAAATCTCCGGTAGCGCCGAAGATGACCATGACGCAGGGGCCGGCAGCGGCGGGGATTTCCACTTGATTCAGACTCATAAAGCGACTTCCTGTCCTTAGTCAACTGGAGCGAAGCGCGAAGCCTCAGTGACCGGATTGCTTCTCAACGTGACCACCAAACTGGAACCGCATCGCGGACAGCACCTTCGCTGCGAAATCGTCCTCGCCGCGCGACGTGAACCGCTGGTACAACGCGGCAGTAAGGACCGGCGCAGGCGCGGTGGACTCGATGGCCGCGAGAATCGTCCAGCGGCCTTCACCTGAATCGGAGACGCGGCCGGAGTAACGCTCGAGGCCAGGCTGCTCGAGAAGGGAAATGGCGGTGAGGTCGAGAAGCCAGGAAGCGACGACGCTGCCGCGCCGCCACACTTCTGTAATGTCCGCGAGATTGAAATCGTACTGGTAGTGTTCAGGATGGCGAAGCGGCGTGGTCTCGGCGTCGGTTTCGCGTTTCGAGTGCCCGGCATTGGCGTGCTTCAGAATGTTCAAGCCTTCCGCATACGCGGCCATGAGCCCGTACTCGATGCCGTTGTGCACCATCTTCACGAAGTGCCCCGCGCCAGACGGGCCGCAGTGCAGGTAGCCCTGCTCGGCAGTCCCAGAGGCCTTATCGCGGCCCGGCGTGCGAGGTACGTCGCCGCGGCCCGGAGCGAGGGACTTGAAGATGGGATCGAGGTGCTGAACGACGTTGGTCTCGCCACCAATCATCTGGCAGTAGCCGCGTTCAAGGCCCCAGACGCCGCCGCTGGTTCCGACATCAACGTAGTGAATGCCTTTCGCCGAAAGTTCCTTGGCGCGGCGAATGTCGTCAATGTAATACGAATTCCCACCATCGATTAGGATGTCGTCCTTGGAGAGCTTCGGGGCAAGCTCGGCGATGGTGGAATCCACGACCGCGGCGGGCACCATCAGCCAGATGGCGCGCGGCTTTTGCAATTTGGCGACGAAATCGTCCAGCGAGTCTGCGCCAGCCGCTCCATCCGCGGAGAGCTGTTTCACAGCGTCGGCGCTGCGGTCAAAGACTACGCAGGTGTGTCCCGCCTTTTGCAGGCGGCGAACCATGTTCGCGCCCATCCTGCCGAGACCAATCATGCCCAGTTGCATTCGGTTTGCTCCTAAGCGAAGTTGTGGCTCTTCCAACGGCCCGGGATCTTGCGGATCCCCATCCAGGAAATTCAGATAGACAATCAGTTGCCCAACAGAACTAATGCCGTTCCAACTAAATCGCCTTGGGCACTCACTGCTTCCTCATCGCAAATCATCGGAAACGATCTCAGCAATCAATCGCGGAGGAAGTTGGAACGGCACTAACGCACGCCGGCGGACTTGCCCGTAGCGTCGAGCAAGGTTTTGAACGCGTCGGCGAACAGTCTCACGCCGTCCACCAAGAGCTTGTCGGTCACTTCCTTCATGGAAATGCCAGCTTTGCCGAGGTTCTCCATGATTTTAGCCGCGCCCGCAACGTCTTCTGTGAGGCTCTTGCGAAGCTGGCCATGCTCGCGGAAGGCATCGAACGTGGCTGGCGGGATCGTGTCCACAGTTTCCGCGCCGATCAATTCCTCCACGTAGAGAACGTCACGATACTTGGGATTCTTTGTGCTCGTGCTGGCCCAGAGCAGCCGTTGCGGCTGTGCGCCTTTGGCCGCGAGCGCCTTCCAGCGCGCGCCGCCGTAAAGTTCCTGATATTTCTTGTAGGTGAGTTTGGCGTTGGCAATGGCGACTTTCCCCTCGAGGCTGGAGAGCAAGTCCTTTGCCGGGCCGCTGGCGGTTTTCACCATGGCTTCGATTTTTGAATCTACCAGAGTGTCAATGCGGCTGACGAAGAAGCTGGCAACGCTCGCGCAATGGCTGATGTCCAGGCCCTTCAGGACGCGGGCTTCGAGCGCGGCGAAGAACGCTTCCACCACAGCTTCATAGGCCGATTGCGCAAACAGAAGGGTCACATTGATGTTCAGGCCCTCTTCGAGAAGCTGGCGAATCGCCGGCACGCCTTCCGGAGTTCCGGGAACCTTGATCATCAGGTTCTCACGGTTCACGGTCTTCCAAAGACGGCGAGCCTCTTCCAGCGTGCCCTTGGTGTCATTCGCGAGATAGGGCGAAACCTCCAGGCTGACGTAGCCATCGCGGCGCCGCGTGGATTGATAGATGGGCTTGAAGATGTCGCAGGCGTCCTGCACGTCGCGAATCGCGATTTTCTCGTAAACGCCCTTGGCGTCCAGCGACTTGGCCTCGGCCGAGGTCAGGATGTCGGCATAAAGCGTGCTGCCGGTGATGGACTTCTCAAAAATGGCGGGATTCGACGTCATGCCGCGCAGTCCATCTTCCTCGATCATCTTCTTGAGCCCCCCGCCGGTCAGGAGGTCGCGGCGAATGTAGTCCATCCAGGGGGACTGGCCGTATTCGAGCAATCCCTTCAGCGGATTGGTGCCCGCGGCATTGGGAATCGTTACCGACGTGGTCATAAAACTTCTCCTTTGCTTGCTAGAGGGCTCAAAAGCCTATTGTACCGCTCCCGAAGCGGTGGTTCGAATTCGGATTTCAGCTTTTTAGCATCTTTTGTTCGAGTGCCAGGACCTTGCCCAAGCGCCGCACGTGTCGTTCCTCGTTCGAGAACTGCGCCGACAGATAGGCGCGCACGATGTCCTCGGCAAGCTTTTCGCCGACGACGCGCGAGCCCATGACCAGAACGTTCATGTTGTCGTGCTCGACGCCCTGATGGCCGGAGTAAGTGTCATGGCAGACGCCCGCGCGGATGCCGATAAGCTTATTTGCGGCGACGCTGGCGCCGATGCCGCTCCCACAGATAAGCACACCTCGGTCTGCACGGCCGTCCAACACCGCTCGGCCCACGGCCTCGGAAAAATCGGGATAATCGGAAGGATTTTCGTTGAACGCGCCTACGTCCAGGACCGAATGGCCGAGCGACCGGATCAGATCGCCCATGGCATTCTTCAATTTGAAGCCGGCGTGATCGGAGCCAATCACAACCTTCATGACAGCCTCACTTGCCCAGGACTTGCTTCGCCGCCGCGACGACAGTATCCGTGTCAAATCCGAATTTCTTGAGCAGGTCCTTCAGCGGTGCGGACGCGCCAAACGAATGCATGCCGATAATCTTGCCTTTGGGGCCGACGTAACGGTCCCAGCCCAGCGTTGAACCCATTTCGACGGAAACGCGGGCATTCACGCTGGAAGGCAATACCGACTCCTTATACGCGGCATCTTGCGCTTCAAAAAGTTCCCAGGAAGGCATGCTCACGACACGGGCCTTGATGCCCTCGGCCTTCAGCTTCTCGTAAGCACCGACGGCCCACTGCAATTCTGTCCCGCTCGCCATCAGGATCACGTCCGGTTTTCCTCCACCCGCGTCCGCAAGGACGTAGGCGCCCTTGGCGACCCCTGAAGCAGGAGCGTACTTCGCGCGGTCCAGCGTCGGCATCGCCTGACGGCTGAGAACCAAAGTGGCCGGACCATGCATGTGCTGAATGACGGACTTATACGCTTCCGTGACTTCGTTTGCGTCGCCCGGCCGCAGCACCAGCATGTTCGGCATGGCGCGGAACGCGGCAAGCTGCTCAACGGGTTGATGCGTGGGGCCGTCTTCGCCGACGCCGATGGAATCGTGTGTGAAAATGAAGAGCACCGGAATTTTCATCAGCGCGGCAAGCCGCATGCTGGCGCGCATATAGTCGCTGAAATTGAAAAAGGTGGCGGCGAATCCGCGCAGGCCCGTCAGCGTCATGCCGTTGGCGGCGGCGCCCATACCATGCTCGCGCACGCCAAAGTGCACATTGCGTCCGCCAAATTCGTTCGGGAAAAACTCGCCCGCGCCATCAAACGTCAGATTGGTTTTGTTGGACTTGGCCAGGTCCGCAGAGCCGCCCACCAGCCAGGGAATGTTCTGCGCGAGAACATTGAGGACTTTGCCGGAGCTTTCGCGCGTCGCCAAGCCTTTGGCGTCCGCCGCGAACACCGGAAGATTTTTGTCCCAGCCGTTGGGGAGTTGATGTCTCTGCATGCGGCGAAGCTGCTCGGCCTGCTCCGGGAACTTCTGCGCGTACGCAGCAAAGAGCGCATTCCATTTTGCGCTGGCCTGAGCGCCGCGGGTGCCGACGCCTTGCTGGAGGTGCGCGTACACGCCCTCCGGCACAAGAAACTTCGCGTCCTCGGGCCACCCGTAATTCTTCTTCACCAGCTTGATTTCCGCTTCGCCAAGAGGCTCGCCGTGCGCTTCGTAGGAGTCCTGCTTGTGCGGAGAGCCGTAGCCGATATGGCTGTCAACCACAATGAGCGTGGGCTGGTCGTTGTGCTTCTGGAAGTATTCGTAACCGCGCGAAAGCTGCAAGAGATCGTTTGCGTCGGAAACTCGCGTGACGTTCCAGCCGTAACCGACGAAGCGCGTCATGACGTCCTCGCTGAAGGACCAGCTCGCGGGTCCATCGAGCGTGACGCGGTTGTGGTCGTAGACCCAGCAGAGATTACCGAGCTTCAGATGTCCAGCGAGCGAAGCGGCTTCGCCCGCGACGCCTTCCATAATGTCGCCATCGCCGCAGACCGCGTACACGCGAAAATTGAAGAGGTCGAAGCCCGGCCGATTGTAATTGCTGGCCAGCCACTTCCCGGCGATGGCCATGCCGACGCTGTTCCCACAGCCCTGGCCAAGCGGACCCGTGGTGGTTTCGACGCCCATGGTGAGGTGCGATTCCGGGTGGCCGGGAGTCCGGCTGCCCAGTTGTCGGAAGCGCTTGATCTCGTCCATCGAGACGGAGAGTTCTTTTTGAACCTCCCCTTTAGCGTTCACCGCGCGGACACCGGCGAGGTGCAGCGTCGCATACAAAAGCATGGAGGCGTGCCCGGCGGAGAGCACAAAACGGTCGCGATTGGGCCAGTGCGGATCGGCGGGATCGTAATTCAGAAAATACTGCCAGAGCGAATAAACCACCGGCGCCAATCCCATCGGAGCGCCGGGATGGCCGGAATTGGCTTGCTGGACCGCGTCAATCGAGAGAGTTCGGATGGTGTTAATGCAAAGTTGATCGAGATTCTGCTCGCTCACGATAGCTCCGGCGCGGGAGTGAGGGCACCCGCAGATTGGGCTCAGGGGTTGGATGCACCGCCTGGAACAAAGTCGCAAAGATTGTACTTCAAAACAGTTTCAGGGGTTTCCACAGGACTGATGAACGGGCAAGGAGAAAATTGGTGCGGCTGGTCGGAGTCGAACCGACAACGGGGAAAATCCCCAGCGGATTTTAAGCCCGCCGCGTATGCCAATTTCGCCACAGCCGCACCGGGTGTTTACGCGGCAAATTCAGAATACCATGCGGGGAATTGGATGTTGTAGCGCGGGTCTGCCCGGATGCGTTGGCGGATAGGCAGCAGCGCAAATAGCGTGCCTTGCGGCCCAATCAGTGGCCACTAAAATGAAATTAGGAAGAACTTCTAGCCAATGAATCCAACAAATGACTCAAGCAGTACTGAAATGAGCTCCGGAGTCTGGGATCTGCCCGCCGAACGGCGCACTCTGCTCTTGCTTGTTCTTGTC